>CAIVTL010000422.1 GCA_903908785.1 Caldifarciminota bacterium
CCAACGATCCGAGCGCCGCGCTGGATCGCAAATTGAGAAATGGTGTGCCCCGCATGAGCCATTTCGCGACCCCACAGTCCAAGGGTGGGCATCACGGATTGGGTTTGCTCATCCAGGTCCACGGCACTGATGGCTGTGACACCGCAGACATCGTGAAGGAAGTCACCAGGGTAGTCTCTGAATTCATGTGGCTCGCCGCAACTCTTAAGCGAGAAGCAACGCGCTTGAGGGCCATCCATGGGACGGAGAGGCAATCCTGTGTTGACGTCGAAAGGATGCTTCTCACCGAGATGCTCGATCCGGTTAAGGCCTAAGCACGTGCAAATACTGCGTCCCTGGGTGTCTAGCCAGACCTTGGTGAGGGCATCATCCCTCTTGCAGAGTGGGCAGACGTAACCTACACTAGAATATGTAAATTTAGTCATTGATTCTTCTCCAGACAAGCGGCCCGCTCCAACGGGCCGCTTGTGAGTTCGACTAGAACGGGAGGTCGCTGCCGTCTTCGGTGGCGGAGGCGCACTCTTCGATTTCGGTTACGGTTGTGGTGAGGCGATCGTAGGCCTGGATCATCAAACTGCCAAAACATCGCAGATCCTCTGGGCGGACCTTGGCCCACTGCCCGTTGCGAAGACCTGTTCCAGCTAGATCTGAGCGACTTAGCTTGACTTCTAGTCGATCGTTGTACTCGTCGACAAGCACACGGATTGTGCCGTAGTCACTGGTGGCCTCTCCTGCAAGGAGTGGAAACTTTGGCCGTTCCTCTCGTGAGGCCGAACCTAGATCGGCAAGCTGAATCCCAGCATGATTCAGTGCCCTGAGGATATCGCCGACCTCGCAGTGTCGGATTGGAAGTGCGCGAGTACGGGACCACTCACCATTACGACAGTCCCAGGTATCGATCAGTACCTGCTCCAGGGCATCTTTACCGATGAGCTCCACTCGGATCTCGTGCATGCCTTTGAAAAGGCTTATGAGGCCAATCCCTTCCCGATATGCACACGTAGAAATATCGGGGATCGTCTTTGAACTCGTGCCGGAGAAGAACTCGCGAAGGCGTGGATCGATGTCTGATTTCTTGCTGCGGTAGGGCATCATTTGGCACCGGCCTTAGCGGCAAGGCGCTCGTAGAGGTCGATGCTCTCTGTGGCGGGAATGACGCGACGTCCATGCAGCAAATAGGACCGAAGGGTTCCATCCTTCATCAGTTCGTAAGCGAGCGTGCGCCCTATTCCATTACGTGTGCACCACTCCTTCACGTCATATGCGTCGCGCTCAACAACATGGGGTGGGTTGCGAGGCTGCACCTCTGACGCTGGTCCTCCTAGTAATTGTTGAACCTGTTTGAGCTTTTTCACTTGTCTCTCCTCCTGAATGGCCCGACTCTTGACGGGTGATGTGATGTCGCCGATCTCCGGCGTTCTCAATGGTGCGTCGACGACTGCCTCTCGTCGAAACAGGAATGACCGCAGAGAGCTTGATAGAATTTGCGATTCTGTTTACTGCGGAACACTCCAGATCAAAAC
>CAIVTL010000423.1 GCA_903908785.1 Caldifarciminota bacterium
AGCCGACGATGCCGCACATGTCAGGAAAGGGAGACAGGGAGCAAGGAAGAAAGGGATAAAGGTAGGAAGAGGAAAGGAACCCGAGTCATCCGGCACTCGATCCCTTGATCCCTCGATCCCTTCATCTCTTGTCTGCCTCTTTCCCGTTGGCCGCGAGTGCCTGCCGGGCTTTGTCGGCGACTTCCTTCGCCTGGACATCGGTCTTCGCCTCGGCGATGATTCTTACAATCGGCTCGGTGTTCGACGGCCGGACATGGACCCAGTAGTCTTTGCCGTCGAACTTCAGGCCGTCCTGCCGGTCGGCAGTCGCGTCCTCAAAAGCCTTGACCAGCCGCTCGCTCCGTTCGGCAAACTGCTCGCGGGTCAGGCTCATGGAAGTTTTGACCATCTGGTATCGGGGCAGGGTTGCGCCGATGGATGAGAACGGCTCGCGCCCCTGGCTTAAGAGCCCGATGACCGTCGCCGCGGCCACCAGCCCGTCGCGGGTGAAGTTAAGCTCGGGCAGAATCACGCCGCCGTTGCCTTCGCCGCCCAGCACCGCCTGCGCTTTCTCCATCCGGTCCGCGACGTTCGCCTCGCCCACCGGGGTCCGCTCGACCGCGACGCCCAGCTCCGCGCAGACGTCGTCAACCGCGCGGGTCGTTGAGAGATTGACGACCACCGGCCCCTTCCGCTTCGGCAGCACGTACTTGCAGGCCAGGCAGATTGTCGCCTCTTCGCCCAGCGGGACGCCGGTTTCATCAACGCAACTGAACCGGTCTCCGTCCGGGTCAAAAGCAATTCCCAGGTCGAGCTTCCGCTCGCGCACCAGGTTGCCGAGTTCGCCTAAGTTCTGCGCCTCGGGCTCGGGCTTACGCGGGAACATCGCGCCCTGCTTCATCGGCTCGATGCTGCAGTAGAGCCGGACCGGCTCGGCCCCGAGCGCCTCGACCAGTTGGCAGGCGGCGACCGATGCCGCGCCGTTCACCGCGTCCACGCCGACCTTCAGCTTTCGCTCGATAATCGCGGGCCTGACGCCACGGAAGAGTTCGTTCGAGAGTATCGAATTGATGTGGGCGTAGATGGCGTTCGGGTTCTTCTTGACCGGGCGCAGGGCGTCCCAATCCGCGTACTTCGCGCCCTTGCCTTTGACCAGCTTGCGGAACGCGGCCACTTCATCCGGGGACAGGAACTGGCCTTCGCGGCTGACGAACTTCATGCCGTTCCACTGCTCGGGGTTGTGGCTGGCGGTAAGCATCATGGCGCCGGCGACCGTGCCGCGGCGGGTGACGTAGACGACGGTGGGCGTCGGGCAGATGTCGAGGTCCATGACCTCGCACCCGACCGACAAGAGCCCGGCCGTCGCGGCCGCGTGCATCATCTCGCCCGAAGCGCGGCAGTCGCGGCCGACCGCTACCGTGCCATGCCCGACGAACGTGCCGAAAGCGGCGGCGTAGCGGGTTACGGTCTCCGGGAACAGGCTGTCACCGATGATCCCTCGGAGTCCGGAAATCCCGAAGATAGGAGATTGCACGAGGCGTGATTATAGCGTCGCGCCGCCTGCGGTCAATGCGGCGGCACGCCGACCGGCGCCCCGGCCGCTGCGCACAACTCGGCCACGCACCATCGCGCCGGTCTCCAACTTCAGACTGCCCGTTTGAACGAGTCCCAGGTAATCGGTCCGATGACCCCGTCCTCGACGAGCTTGTTGGCGAGCTGCCACTTTGCCACGGCCAGGGCCAGCGCCGGGTCATCGGCCCGGTCCGGCGCCACGCCCATTCCCAGGGCGTGCCCGATTTCCGCAAGCTTCGTCTGCCATTCGAGCGACTGCCCCAAAGCCCGGTTCTTTGCCGCCGCCGCCGCGGCGTCAATGCCGATGCCGTTCTCGGCGAGATGCAGCAGTAACTTCGTCGGATTGAGCAGGTTCGCCGGCCGCTTTTCGCCGACCGGCCAGCGAGCGTTGGCCTCGGTGCCGGGCGTGTAGGTTTCGAAGTGGCACATGCCGTTTTCGTCAAGCTGCGCCACGGTGCCGATGCGCTGGCCTCCCTTCACCTGCGACCCGACCCCAAGCCCGTTGTTCTTAAGCGAGTCGGCCGCGACCTCCGAGTAGTTCACGACTACGTCGCCGTGGTTGATAAGCAGGGCGTAGCTGTTCTTGTAGAAGTTGTAGAAGTTGACCACCTTGCCATCCCGGCACGCGACCACGGCGTCGCCCGGAATGCCGTAAAGATCAAGTCCGACATGGTAGCGCGCCCCATCATTGCGCAGGGCGAGGAAACGACGGGACTCGTTCCCGACGAATGTACTGTCAGCGCCGAGGAATGACACTACCCGTTTGCTTGAATCGCCGGTCCGCACCGGCCAGAAGCAAACGCCGGCCGGCACCGGGGCGAACGGAATCGGGTCGCTATTGGGAACCGCGGCAGGTTCATTGTTGGACATTCTCTCCTCCTTTGTCAGATTGTGGCCGGAGCGTTGCGGAACTTCCGCTTCCAATCCTCGAAGCTCCACTGGGTGAGGAAATCGCGGGCTGACTGGTAGCCGTTCTGGTACAGCTTCTCGGTTTCCTCCGGCGTGATATCGAAGTAGGTCGTCTTGATTTCCTTGTCCCCGGCGGCTCCCTTGATTACG
The DNA here is from genome assembly GCA_903908785.1 of Caldifarciminota bacterium. GTDB lineage: Bacteria > Hydrothermota > Tepidihabitantia > Tepidihabitantales > Tepidihabitantaceae > UBA2258. The sequence goes on from CAIVTL010000423.1 coordinate 2,611, forward strand.
GTCGGGATGCCGATGGTCCGGGCATAGTCGCCCTTCGACACCGAGATATGGTAGCTATCGTGTGCGCCCATCATCGTGCCGAGCATGGCGGAAAGAAAGTCAACCGGGTTGTGAATCGGGATCGGCTCGCCCTCTTTCAGTTTCTGCTCGGCCGGCTCGACCAGCTTGAACCCGAACGTCGGCCACGTGCAGTTCTCGCGGTCGTCCAGCAGCCATATCGGGTAGTTGCTCAGCATGCCGCCGTCCACGATGTAGTGAACGCGCCCGTTCACATCGACCAACTTCACCGGCTCGAAGAACACGGGAATGCTCATGCTCATCCGTACCGCCCGGGCAATCGGGAACTCATCCGGGTCGAAGCCGAACGACTTCAGGCCACGCGGCAGGACCAGCAGCTTCCGGTCCGAGATATCGGACGCGATGACCTGCAGTTTGTACTTGTACTCCTCGCGCGGGTCACCGGTCAGGATGTCCCCGAACTTCGTCTTCCCGGTCTCCTTGAGCAGGCCGCCGAACCACTCTTCGAAGAACTTCCCCTCGTAGATGCCGTACTCGGTCACGATGCTGGCGAGCATCCCGGGAATCCCCAGCCGGTCGAGCGTGCCCTTGTCCTGGAACTTGTGGTAGTCAATCGTCCCGACTATCTCCTTCAGCCGCTGCGCCGGGTACCCGACCGCGAGCAACCCGGCGACTATCGCCCCGGCCGAAGTGCCGGCCAGGTTCTCGAACTCGTACCCGGCTTCCTCGACGGCGGCGACAGCGCCGACCAGCCCGATACCCTTGACTCCGCCACCCTCAAACACCGCGTCAATCTTCTTCTTTTCCATCACTCCTCCTCCTTCATCCTTCCTCGTTCTTCGTCCTTCCTCCCTGTCCCTCGTAACTCGCAACCCGCAACTCGCAACTC
>CAIVTL010000424.1 GCA_903908785.1 Caldifarciminota bacterium
ACAGCGACTCTCGTGCCTCGACACTGGTCTCAAACCGTCGAATCTGCACCAGACCGGCTGCCGTCGCCCCCTTGGCCGTGAGCTCGCCCATCGGCCCCACTAGCGCTAGTCTATTTACAAGTGCCCCTACCTCACGACCGAGGCTCTCGTGCTGAATCTGTGCTGACTCACCCAGTTCCAACATATCTCCTAGAAAAGCGACACGTCTTTCAGCCGGGGCGTTCTGGCGCAGTACGTCAAGTGCAGCCCGGACCGACTGCGGATTGGCGTTGTAGCAGTCCTCAATCAGCGTCGTATCACCAAATCTCATGACCCGCAGGCGCATCGGCAGGGGCTTCAAGCCGGCAATCGCTTCGGGCATATCGCCGGGCCACATGCCCATCGCGTATGCGGCAGCACAGGCAGCCAGACAGTTGGCGACATTGTGCCTGCCCGGTATCGGCAGCACTACTTCGTGCTTGCCGAGCAGCTTGAACCGGCTGCCACGAAGCCCCTCGTCGCGGATGTCGGTCGCGAAGACCTCGGCTTTCTGCTCAAGGCCGAATGTAACCCGCTTGGCCGGTGCATAGGCTGCGCCGATTGCCATTACCAGCGGGTCATCGGCATTCAGCACCGCTGCGCCATCTTCCCGCAGCGACTGCAGCAGTTCGGCCTTCTCATGCGCCACTCCGCTACGGTCCTTCATGAACTCAAGGTGAGTGTCACCGATATTGGTAATTACGCCCGTTTCCGGCCGGCAGATGCGCGCCAGCCGCGCGGTCCCGCCCAACTCGTTCATCTCAATCTCGAACACGGCCGCCTCGATGTCACGGGTCATCCGCAGCACGGTCAGTGGCACGCCGATGTCGTTGTTGAAGCTGCCTTCCGGCTTGAGTGTCTTGAACTTCAGCGCCAGGATGGCGGCGAGGATTTCCTTGGTTGTGGACTTGCCGTTGCTGCCGGTAATCGCGACGACCCGCGCCGACATCCGCGCGCGGTGACGGACGGCAATGCGGCCCAGCGCCTCGGTTGTGTTGCCAACGACGATACCAAGGGCCCCCGGCGGGACTGCGTTCGCGTCATCAACCACCACACCTACGGCCCCGTGCGCGAGCGCCTCAGCGCAGAACCGGTGCCCATCCAGCCGCTCGCCGCGAATGGCGACATAAAGCTCACCGGTCATAAGCGTGCGCGTGTCAATCGATACGCCGGGCACCAGCGTCTCACCGCCGTGCACCAGCCTGCCGCCGGTAGCAGCCACAATCTCACTCAGCCTCAGCGGTTCCACTCCGCGTCCTTCACTTGGTCTCTCGATCTCTCGATCTCTTGTTCTCTCATCACCCACACAATCAGCATCGCGTCACCCATGCACCCCACATGTCATTCCGAGGGAACGCAGTGACCGAGGAATCTCTCTGCCCGATGCTGAGAGACTCTTCGCTTCGCTCCGAGTAACAGGAAAGGGGACGGCTTCCATTGCTAGACAATCAACGTCGCGTCACCGAAGCTGTAGAATCGGTACCGTTGCTCGATCGCATGCTCGTACGCGGCCAGCACCCTCTCCCGGCCGGCAAACGCCGACACGAGCATCAAGAGCGTTGACTTCGGCAGGTGGAAGTTGGTGAGCAACGCTCCGACCACTTTCCACTCATAGCCGGGGTAGATATAGAGATTCGTCTGCCCCTTCCCCGCCCGAACCCGCCACTCGCCGGTCGCCGCTCGGGCCTCCGAGTTCTGCATTCCAGCTTCTGTGTTCTGGCTTCTGACTTCGTCCGCTTGCCACTCCAGCACCCGTACCGTCGTAGTGCCGACACAGACAACCCTTCGCCCTTCAGCCAGCGTTCGGTTCACCTGCCCAGCCGCGAACTCTGACAGCTCAAACTCCTCGGGGAGCATCACGTGCTCCTCGACCTTGTCGATCTTGACCGACCGGAACGTGCCCAGGCCCACGTGCAGGGTTACAATCGCGGTCTCGATTCCTGCCTGGCGCAGGGCTCCGAGCAACTCCGGTGTGAAGTGCAGGCCCGCCGTCGGCGCGGCGATTGCTCCATCCACCTGCGCAAACACGGTCTGGTACCGCCCATAGTCGCCGCACTTCTCCTTTATGTAGGGCGGTAGCGCAACCTCACCATGGGCCTGTTGCAGTTCGGAGATGTCCGGCGGGTCGAATCGAACCACGCGCATCCCTTCCGGCTTCCGCTCGACGATGGTGGCTACGTGCGAACCGAACTGCACTACAGTGCCGGGTCTCGCCTTACGTGAGGGGCGGGCCAGCGCTTCCCAGACGCCGGGCTCAGACTGGCGCAGCAGCAGCAGTTCAAGCACGCCGCCGGTCGGGAGCTTGCCGAAGACCCGCGCCGGTATGACCTTCGTGTTGTTGAGAACCAACAGGTCGCCCTTCCGGAGCCACTGGCCGATGTCGCTGAACATCGCGTCGTGCAGCTTGCCGGTCTCGCGTTCCAGCACCAGCATGCGCGACGCATCGCGCCGCGCCAGCGGCTGCTGGGCAATCAGCTCCCTCGGCAGGTGGTAGTCGAAATCAGCTAGGAGCATGGGAGAGTCGGAGAGGACATCCGCAGATTTCGCAGATTACACAGATGGCTCGGAGAGGAAACGGAAGGGTGAACCGCCAAGAACGCCAAGGTCGCCAAGAGGAACGGAAAGGACATCCACAGATTACACAGATGTTTCGGAGCTTGAGGCTTGCGGCTTGAGGCATTGGTTTCCGGCTAGTCCAGCGGCTTGCCGGTAATCAGGCGGTACGCTTCGCGGTAGCGTTTGGCCGTTCCTTCAATCACCTCGGCCGGGAGGCGCGGCGCCGGCGGCTTCTTGTCCCACTTGATTACGAGCAGGTAATCACGCACGTACTGCTTGTCAAAGCTCGGCGGCGACGTCCCAATCCGGTACTCGTCTGCCGCCCAGAACCGCGACGAATCCGGGGTCAGCGCCTCATCAATCCACATCAACTTCCCCTGGTAGATGCCAAACTCGAACTTCGTGTCGGCAATGATGATATCCCGCTCCCGCGCATACTCCGCCGCCCGCGCGTACAAATCTGGGGACGCTAACCCTATTTCCCTTGCTACATCTTCTCCAACCAGCGCTGCCGCCTGCTCCAGAGTGATGTTCTCGTCGTGGCCGGTGGTTGCTTTGGTCGAAGGCGTGAATATCGGCTCGGGCAGCTTCTCCGCCTGCATCATTCCCTCCGGTAGACTGATGCCGCACACCGCGCCGGTCTTCTGGTAGTCGTTCCACCCGCTGCCTGCCAGGTATCCGCGCACTACGCACTCGACCGGCAGAGGCTTCGCCTTGCGCACCAGCATCGAGCGCCCCTCAAGCCGACTCGCGTATGGCTTCAGCACGTTCGGGAAGTCCGCCACCTCGGTCGCAACCACGTGATTCGGCACCACGTCGCGGAACTTCTCAAACCAGAACTTCGACAGTTGGGTCAGCACCCGCCCCTTGTCCGGTATCGGGTCCGGCAGCACGACGTCGAATGCCGACAACCGGTCGGTCGCCACAATCAGCAGGTTCTCGCCGACCTCGAATATGTCCCTGACCTTGCCCCGGCCGAACTGCTTTACGCCCGGCAGCTTCGTTTCCATCAATGTCATCTAGGTTCCTCTCTACCCGATCCCGATGATGAGCCACGAAAGGATGAGGCCGGACCACGCAACCGACTAACCACAGATGGACACTGATGAACACAGATGGTTTCCTTGGAGACATCTGCCCGGTTATCCGTGTTCATCCGTGGTTCATTATGTCCGTTTCGTGTCTTTCGTGCCTTCGTGGCGGCCATGTCGGCTTCCGGGTCTCTGGCAGTCGAGCCACGCCCGTCCGCGCGACCTACTTCCTCGCTCGACCGCTCACCTGCTTTGACTTTGCTTCTACCTCTCTCGCCATTTTCTTGCGGTGCTGGACCAACTTTCGCCCGAGCGCGGCGTCGCCCAACGCCAGCATCTCGACTGCGAGCAGCCCGGCGTTCTTCGCCCCGGCCTTGCCCAAAGCCATACACGCAACCGGCACGCCGCCCGGCATCTGCGCGGTCGAGAGCAATGCGTCGAGCCCGTTCATGCCCGCGTCCAGCGGCACGCCGATAACCGGCAGCGTCGTATGGGCGGCAATCACGCCGGCCAGGTGCGCGGCCCGGCCTGCGCCCGCCACAATCACCTTGACCCCGCGTCCGGCCGCGCCGCGCGCGAACGTCCGGCACCGGTCCGGAGTCCGATGCGCCGAGATTATCTGCACCTCGTGCGCCACGCCGAACTCATCCAGCACCTTCGCGGTCTCGGCCATAACCGCCAGGTCCGAATCACTACCCATCACGATTGCCACAACCGGCTTCGTCTTCATCATGGCTTATTCTATGAACCGGCTCTAGGGTTGTAAAGGATGGGCGCGGCTGCGCCGCGAGTTGCCAGTTGCCGGTTCCCAGTTTCCAGTCAGCGGATAGCGGTCGGCGGTAAGCCGTCGGCCGTCGAATCTGCTTCAACTGTGTTCATCTGTGGTTCCGTTTCGGGCCCGTGGCCGCGGGCTGAGCTTGACTTCGCCCGGTGCTCCATTACTCTGAGCCCAAGCGCCCGGCGCATGGCCGAGGCGCAAAAGGAGGATACCCATGGTCTTTGTCGGAATTGCAGTAGCGCTCGGCAGTATCGTCACGGTCTTTGTCATGGTCAACATGAAACGGCTTGAGCCAAAGTACTTGGCCGCGCTCATGCTGGTCAGCGTTGTTTGCGGCTTCCTCATCGCCAACATCACGTCAATCAAAGACCTGTCCGTGAAAATCACCGGCATCGCCGAGATAAACGCGACCCTGAAGACGTTACAGTCGCAGGTCGCGGTCCAGTCCGAGCAAATCCGGGTCACGCAGGAGAACGTCGTCTCCACGGCCAAACTCGCCGCGGAGAGTCAGCTTGCGCTCTCCAAAGTGCTCTCAACCTCTCCCGCGGCCGCGCGCTTCGGCCCTGGCATTGCGGAAAACGTCGGGAAGCTGGCTGAAATCGCCGTTCCCGAGCCGACCGCGCGAGCTCGCTGGCTCGGAGAATTGCAGGCAAAGTACCACTAGCCGCCCGGACGTTGACCGACGCCGGCCGTCCTCTATACTCTGTCGATGCAGATTGAACTCGCCTACGGCAACGGCACGCAGCCGGTAACGATTCCGGACCGGAACCTCATCGCCGTCCTGCAGCCGAATGACTGCTGCCCGTTCCACGACACCGACGCTGCCCTGAAACAGGCTGCCGAGGCCTGCGCCGCATTCGTCGGCGAATCACAGCGCGTGCTCGTGCTCGTCAACGATTACACGCGCCCCACGCCCAACGCGCCGATCCTGGCCGCGCTCAGGTCCGTCCTGTCCGGACGTGACTTCAAAGCCATGGTCTGTGCGGGCACGCACCGCGCGCCAACGGAAGCCGAGTACGAGACCATCTTCGGTTCCGACTTCCTCAACTCGCAACTCGCAACTC
>CAIVTL010000425.1 GCA_903908785.1 Caldifarciminota bacterium
CACCTGTATGCCGGAGAACATCGCGCTCGAAGCCTTGCAGAAACTGTCCGAGGAGACCGGCATGCCCGTCTTGTCGCTTTCTTTTGATGAGCACACGTCGCGCACCGGGCTGCTTACCCGGCTCGAGGCGTTTGTGGACCTGGTGAAGAGGAGAAAGTTTGGTCGAAGGTTACATCGGAATTGACGTCGGTTCGATTTCAACCAAGGGCGTAGTAGTTGACCGGGGGTTCAACGTGCTGGCCAGCCAGTATCTGCGAACCATGGGCAACCCGATAGACTCCATTCGCCGGCTGCTCGCCGAACTCGGCGGGCAGGTCGGTTCCGGGGTGCGGGTGCTCGGAGCCGGCACGACCGGTTCGGCCCGCCGGCTGGCCGGAGTAATGGTGCAGGCCGACATCGTGAAGAACGAGATTATCACCCACGCGGTTGCCGCCAGTCACTTCTATCCCGAGGTCCGCACCGTCATCGAAATCGGGGGACAGGACTCGAAGATAATTATCCTGCGTGATGCCATCCCGGTGGACTTCGCCATGAACACGGTCTGCGCGGCCGGGACCGGCAGTTTCCTCGATCACCAGGCGACGCGGCTGGGTCGGCCGATTGAGGATTTCGGTGCGCTGGCCCTGCGGGCGAAGAACCGCGTGAACATCGCGGGCCGCTGCACGGTCTTTGCCGAGAGCGACATGATTCACAAGGCCCAGCTCGGCATCTCAACCGAAGATATCGTGGCCGGGCTGTGCGACGCCATCGTCCGCAACTACATGAACACCGTGGCCAAGGGCAAGGAGATTCACCCGCTGATTCTGTTCCAGGGTGGGGTCGCGGCCAATGTCGGGGTCAAGAAGGCGTTTGAGCTGATGCTCGGGCACGATGTCCTGGTGCCGGAACACTTCCTCGTGATGGGTGCGGTCGGCGCCGCGATTGTCGCATCCGAGGAAACCGACGGCAAGGGTACCCGGTTTGCCGGGTTCAATACCGCGGATACGGCGTTTGAGACCCGGGCCTTTGAGTGCGAGGGCTGCCCGAACCGGTGCGAGGTGATTGAGACTCTGCGCGAGTTGAAGGTAATCGACCGGTACGGCGACCGGTGCGGGAAATGGTCAAAGCTCTAGGGAATGATGAATGATGGACGGAAGGGCAGGCTCGACGTGATTACGATGGGCGCGCTGGTGATGGCGTGTTTGGCGTGCGCGCAGCCAAAGGAGAGTACGATGGTAAGACAACCGGCGGTCGCAGGGCAGTTCTACCCGGGCGACGCGAAGACTCTGACCGCGATGGTCGATTCGATGCTGGCCGGTGCCGAGGTGCCCGTGATTTCGGGCAGGCTGGTCGGAATCCAGGTGCCGCACGCGGGCTATCCTTTCTCCGGTCCGACCGCGGCGCACGCGTTCAAGTTGCTGCAGGGTATGGATTCAGTCACGGTCGTGATGCTGGGTACCAGCCATCGCGTCATGTTGGACAAGGCAGCGGTGTATGCCCGCGGGTCGTGGCACACGCCGCTGGGTGACGTGGCGATTGACGAGGCGCTGGCCAAGGCGATTCTCGCGCAGGACAAATTCCTGGCCGACATGCCTGAGGCGCACGCGCAGGAACACTCGGTAGAGGTTGAGGTGCCGTTCCTGCAGCGGACGCTCAGCAGTTTCAAGATTGTCCCGATAATGCTACTCCAGCCGACCTTTGAGCAGTGCGAGCGGGTCGGCAAGGCAATTGCCAGGGCGGCCAAGGGCAAGAAGGTGCTGCTACTTGCCTCTTCGGACCTGTACCACGGGGATTCGTATTCCGAGGCTAACCGAATCGACGGCACCACGGTCGGGCTGATGGCGAAGTTTGACGCGAAGGCGTTCCATGCCGCATTGGACCGGGACGAGGCACAGGCGTGCGGGGGAAATGCGATTGCGGCCATGATGGTTGCCGCCCGGGAACTGGGCGCGGACAATGCGGTCGTCTTGGCGCAGACCAACTCAAATGACGTGACAGGCGAGCGGAGCGGGTACTGCGTAGGATACAGCGCGGTCGCATTCGTCGCGTCCGGGACGGGCAGGGAAGAGTCGTCAGAGCTGACTGAGTTGGAGCAGAAGAGCCTGCTCGGGATTGCCCGGAGCACGCTTGAGAGTCACATCCGTTCCGGCAAGAACCCGGACGTGAAACCGCTGACGCCAAGGCTGGCCGAGAACCGCGGGGCGTTCGTGACCCTGCATGAACACGGCGAGCTGCGCGGGTGCATCGGGTACGTGGAGGCGGTGAAGCCCCTGTATGAGGCGGTGAGCGACATGGCCGTCGCTGCCTCAACCGAGGACCCGCGGTTTCCGCCGGTAGAGGTGAAAGAACTGGACAGCATCGAGATTGAGATCACGGTCTTGAGTCCGTTGCGGCCATTGCCGAGCCCGGATTCGGTCATCGTGGGGAAGCATGGCCTCGTTATTCGCAAGGGGTTTCGTTCCGGCCTGCTCCTGCCCCAGGTACCGGTCGAGCAGGGCTGGAACCGTGAGCAGTTCCTCACGCACACCTGTCTGAAGGCCGGGCTGCCCCCGAACTCATACAAAGACAAGGACGCGCAGCTCTTCACCTTCACCGGCCAGGTTTTCGGCGAGAAAGAACTGGGCCGACAGCAGTAGACGGCGGCCAGGGGGCGGGGGGCAGTGGCCGGGGGTCAGGGGGCGGAGGGCTCGAACGGCTTCAGTCCGGTGACGTCCACCACCGAGACGTAGACGCGCGATAGAGTTTGCTCGCAGCCCGGGGCGACGCTGCACCTGAGGACCACATTGAGTCTTGCCCCATCCAGCGTGCGGTTCACGCCGACGTTCTCGAAGACCGTGAGGCCTCGCGCCAGCGCGGCCAGTTCGTCCCGGAACACGGGGTACGATTGTTCGTCGAACACGCTCGTGAGATTGGCGAGCAGCTCTTCCTTGGTTTCGGCCTTGTAGAGCTTCAGGGTTGCGGAGTTGACGTCGATGAGACGTACGAGCGCGGCGCAGCGGCGGACCTCCTCCGGGTGCTCAAGGATGTGTCGCGGGAGATCAGTCACACCTGTAGCATGGAGCTCGTCGAACCGCTGCCTGACCAGGGAGAAGTCCTCCTCCCATAACGAAACGGGCGAGCTTTCGAACAGGGCCCGGTAGCGTTCGCGGCTTTCCTCGAGTCCGAGTTCGGTCTGCTTCCGTTCCGAGACGTCGCGCACGATGACGAGGTCGGCGTGCTGCCCGCGCCAGACAGTCCTGGCCCCGGCGACTTCTACCATAAGGCGGGTCCCGTCCCGGCGAACCAGATTCACTTCGTATTGCGCCGGGGCACTCTCTCCCCCGATGCGGTGTGTGAGCCGGTCGGCAAGGGCCTTTCGGTCGTCCGGTCCCACAAAGTCCCGGAAGTTGGTGCCGACTATCTGTTCCAGCGGCACCCCGAACATGCCGGCCGCGCGCCGGTTGGCATAGAGGTGCACGCCGCGTTCGTCGGCAATCAGGATGCCGTCGTGGGCGTTCTCGGCCAGGGCCCGGAAGTTCTCCTCGCTCTGCTGGAGCGCCTCCTCAGCGGCGCGTCGCTGCAGGGCGATGGCGGCCTGGCGCACGAAGGTCTCGACCGCGGCGGGCGCGGCGATGACTTCGCCGGCACGCATCACGATGGTGGCGTTGCCGTACAGGTCGCCCTGCCAGGCGAAGCCGATTGAATAGGCGACGCCGATGCCGAACAGTTTCTCGAGCGAGTCACTCACGGTCTTGGGGATGGCTCCGAAGGAAAGGGCGTTCAGGCCGCCCTGGATTTCCGCGAGCCGGCCCAGTGCGAGCGTGGCCGCGGCTTCTTCGGCTAGTGGGTACGTCATCCCGACCGGGTTGCGCTCGATGAGCCCGGCTGCCTTGTCGGCGAACCGGCCAAACCCGACCGCGGCGCGGGTGCGGATGAGACGATTCCCGGTCTCGTAGGCGTTGACGAAGACGAGTAACGCACCCGCCAGTTCCTTGAGTCGTTCCGCGATGAAGACGTAGATGTCGTCATTCGGGCCCAGTTCGACCAGTTCGATGGCGGTGCGCGACAGGAAAGTCATCTGCCGCAGGTGTCGAGCGTCGCGCTCCTCGGCCTGCCGGCGCTCGCTGATGTCACGTACAATCACGAGGTCCGCGGGCCGGCCCGCGAAAGTGATGACGCCCGCGTTCAGCTCAACGTGAAGAGTCGTGCCGTTCTTGAGCAGGAGCACGGTCTCGTAGGTTGGGGGCACCGGCTCGCCGGCTATCCGGCGGCGGTAGCGCTCGGCAATCCTGGGCACTTCGGCCGGCGCGATGAAGCGGGTCAACTCCGAACCGATGATTTCATCTGTGGTGTACCCGCTGAGACGGGCGAGCCACGGGTTCGCGTATCTGACAATCCCGTCCTGAACGATGACGATGCCGTCGTTCGCCCGTTCGACCAGGTTCCGGTGTTTCTCTTCGCTTTCATGGAGCGCGGCCTCGGCGCGCCTCCGCTCGGTGACGTCCTGGCCCATGACGATGATTGCCGAGACGCAGCCGTCCGGGTTCACGACCGGTCGGAAGGTCAGCGAGAGGACCTTGCGTCCTCCGTTCCGGCATACAATCGGGGTCTCGACGTCCACGACCTCGCCGCGCTGTTCGAGAACGGGGCGCCCGGCGCTCCTCAGGCGTTCGCGAAAGGCCGGGTCCGGATAGAGCCATTCCCAGACCGCCCGGGTGCCGACGACCTCGTCGCGCGGGTAGCCGCTGATGGTCTCGGCTGCCTGGTTCCAGACCAGCACCCGCATCTGCGTGTCCGTGACCATCATCCAGACGCTGGCATTGTCGATGACGCTCTCGCGGAACTGGCTCAGGTTGGAGAGGCCCTCCATCGCCTGGTGGTGCTCGCTAATATCGAAGATAACGCCGTGCAGCCGGAGCGGCGTGCCGGACGCGTTGCCGACGTTCCACACCGTCTCGCGTACCCAGCAGACGTCGCCATCCTTGCGCCGGATACGGTACTCGCGCGTCACCGAGCAATTGGCGACTTCGCGCAGCCGGGTGGAGCCCGGGCGCAGGCCGGCGACGTCGTCAGGGTGAATCAGGTCGCGCCAGCGCACCGCGCCGGAGCGGATGTCCTCCGCGGCGTATCCGGTGATACTCTCGACCGCGCCGTGGATGAACTCGAGGCTGAAGTCCAGGCCGGCGCGAAAGGCGATACCTTGGAAGTTCTCGACAAACGTCCGGTACTGCTCCTCGCTTTCAAACAGCAGCGCCTCGGCCCGGGCCTGCTCGGTTACGTCGCGCAGCACCCAGACCGTGCCCACCGACTCGCCCCTCCGGCTGCGCATCACCCGGACTGAAACGGAGAGCGGCAACGCCCGGCCCTCCTTTGACCGGCCTTCGACCAGAATCGACGAGAGCGACCCCGTGCCGGCGACCTTCTGGAGCGTCTTGTCGAAGACCTCCGGTGGCACGAGCAGCATCCGGCCCGGCATGCCTGCGGCCTCCCCGGCGGAATAGCCGAATGTTTCCTGGAACGCGCGATTGGACGCGACCAGCCTGCCTTCCGGGTCGATGAGCAGCGCGGAATCGAGCATGGTTGTCAGAATGTCGTCAGCCGCAGTCTGAGGGGTTACTCGCATCAGGCCGTGGCGAGTCACACTGTAGTAGAGCCCGACCGCCCAGAAGAGGCTCAGGAAGCCGGCCAGCTCCGGGAACTTGATTGCAGTCAGGTTCGGCAGCACGACGTCTGTTACCGTGCCCAGCACCAGCGAAAGTGCAATGGTGCCCAGAATCACACCGGCACCGGCCCGCTCGGCGGCGTTCGTCGCCCTTTGCCGGAACCGGAGCAGCGTGAGAATTGAGAAGAGCATGTAGAGAATGTAGTAGGCGTAGTAGCCGACCGACCATGCAGTCCACGGCCAGACCACGACCCAGCCGAACGAGTAGTGCGTATTTTCGGGCAGAAAGCGGCCCGTCCACAAAGCCCAAAGTGACACGACCGGCGGCAGGGCAAGGGCAAGCCAGACCG
>CAIVTL010000426.1 GCA_903908785.1 Caldifarciminota bacterium
GCTCGCCTCCTCGGCGGGCTGGCGAGATATATCAGACAGAGGGAAGAGACGAGAAGCGCGAAGCGTGAATAGCGAAGCGAGATACGAGAAGCGTGATACGCGAAGCGAGAAGCGCGATGAACGACACGCCTGATCCGACTCGCGACTCTCGCCTCACGCCTCCCGCTTCTGGCCCTGATCCGAATCTCGCCTCTCGCCTCTCGCCTCTCGCCTCTAACCCGTGCGCGGTCGTCGCCGAAGACGACGAGGGCCTGAACCGGCTCATCTGCAAGCATCTGGAGCGCCGGGGCATGAAGCTGGTCGGGGTCCACTCCGGCACGGATGCGATTGCCGCGATACAGGAGCACCCCGACTGCCTGCTGCTGCTCGACTACGTGCTGGTCGACATGGACGGACGCGAGTTGCTGGACAAGCTCAACAACATGGGCCTGCGCGTGCCGTTCATCGTGATGACCGGCCGGGGTGACGAGCAAATCGCGGTCGAGATGATGAAGCTGGGCGCGCGCGACTATCTGGTCAAACAGCCGGACTTTCTCGAACTGGTGCCGCCGGTGGTGGAGCGAGTGCTCGGACAGTTGGCGATGGAGCGGCAGCTCGGCCGGGCCGAGCAGGGCCTGCGCGAGAGCGAAGAGCGCTACCGGCGGATAGTCGAGACCGCCAACGAAGGAATCTGGGCCCTAGACGCCGACTGCGGGACGACCTATGCCAACCCGCGCCTGGCCGCGATGCTCGGCTGCACGGTCGAGGAACTGCTCGGTCGCCCGACCGAGGACTTCATGTTCCCCGAGGATGTGCCGGCTCACCGGGAGCGAATCGCCCGGCGCCGCGACGGCAAGAGCGGCACTTACGAATTCCGGCTCAGGCGCAAGGACGGCACCGAGTGCTGGGCACTGGCCTCGGCATCGCCGGTACTTGACGCGCAGGGGAGGTATGCGGGCTCGTTCGCAATGCTGTCGGACATCACCGAGCACAAGCGGGCGGAAGAGATGCTGCGGGAGAGCGAGGAACGCCACCGACGCATGGTCGAGCTCTCTCCGACCGGCATCTTGACCATCGACCTGAAGGGAACCGTCACCTCAGCCAACGAAGCGTTTGTCCGGCTCAGTGGGTTCCCGGCGGAGGAGTTGGTCGGCCGACACTTCGCCAGACTGCCGACCCTCGTCGGGCAGAACATGAGGACGTATATCACCATATTCAACCGTGTCCTCAAGGGCAAGTTGACCGGACCAACCGAGTTCGAGTGGCGCCATGCCGATGGCAGCACCCGCGCCGGCGAAGGAATGGTCAGCCTGACCAGAAACGACCGGCACGTCATCGGCGTCCAGCTCGTCGTCACCGACATCACCGAACGCAAGCAGGCCGAGGCGGCGCTGCGGGCCGAGCAGGAACGCGCGCAGAAGTACCTCGACATCGCCAGCGTCATGCTGGTCGCGATGGACACCGCGGGCATGGTCACGCTCATCAACCGCCGGGGCTGCGAGGTGCTGGGCTGGGCCGAGCGTGAGGCGGTCGGCAAGGATTGGTTTGAGACGTTCCTGCCGGAGCGGACGCGCACGGAAATGCGGGCCGTCTTTCGCCGGCTGCTGGCCGGCGAGCAGGTAGGGCCGGAGTACACGGAATGCCTGGTGCTGACCCGCTCCGGCGAGGAGCGACTGATTGCCTGGCATGACCAGTTGCTGCATGATGAAGCCGGCAGCGTTACCGGCATCCTGAGTTCGGGCGAAGACGTCACCGAGCACCGGCGGGCCGAGGACGCACTGCGCGCAAGCGAGGAACGCTATCGCCAGCTCATTGATGAAATGGGCGAGGGCATCGGCATGGCCGATACGGATGAGCAGTTCACGTTCGCCAACCGGGCCGCTGAGGAGTTGTTCGGCGTCCCGCGCGGCGGTCTCGTCGGTCGCAGCCTGTTTGAGTTCCTTAGCGCGGAGCAGGCGGATTTGGTGCGCGGGCAGACCGCGCGGCGCCGGACGGGCGTCAGGGGTTCGTATGAGCTGACAATCACCCGGCCGGACCGAGCGAAACGGACGGCGCTGCTTACGGCCACGCCGAAGCACAACGCCGCCGGCGCGTATGTCGGCGCGTTCGGCATCTTCCGCGACATCACCGTGCGCCGGCAGGCCGAGAAGGAACTGCAGGCCGAGAAGGAACGCGCGCAGAAGTACCTCGACGTCGCCGGCGTGATGCTGGTCGCCCTCGACCCCCGGGGCCGAATCACTCTCATGAATCGGTACGGGTACGAAACACTGGGCTACAGCGAGGGCGAACTCATCGGCCGAAGCTGGGCCGACACGTGCGTACCCGAGCGCCGGCGCAACGAGGTCAAGGGCGTGTTCAGTTGGCTGGTGGCAGGTGCGGTCAAGGCGGTGGAGTACTTTGAGAACCCGGTCGTCACGCGCTCGGGTGAGGAACGGCTGATTGCCTGGCACAACGTCGTCCTGCGCGACGAGTCCGGCAGGACGACCGGCATCCTGAGCTCGGGAGAGGACATCACCGAGCGCCGGCGGGCCGAGCACGAGGCGCAGGCCGAACGCGAACAGTTGCGGCGCATCCTCGACGCGACGCCGTACGGAGCATACGTCGTCGGGCGGGACCATGAAATCCAGTACGTCAACCCGTACTTGCTCGCCGAGCGCGGCCCGGTGGACGGCCGCAAGTGCTTCAATTACTTCTACGGCCGGACCGAGCCCTGCCCGGATTGCGTCAGTCCGCAGGTCTTGGCCGGTGCGGCGATGCGGCACGAACACGTGACACAGGGAGGCATCACCTTTGATGTTCAGGACGTTCCGGTTACCGGCAATGACGGCCGGCCGGCCCGACTCACGTTCCTGCACAACATCACCGAGCGCCGGCGGGCCGAGCACGAGGCCCAGGCCGAACGCGAACAGTTGCGGCGGATTCTGGACGGCATGCCGGATGGCGCCTACGTCGTCGGACAGGATTTCGAACTCCAGTACCTCAACCCGTCGCTGCTTGCCCGCGGCGGCCCGGTGAACGGCCGCAAGTGCTTCGACTACTTCCACGGCCGGGCAGAGCCTTGCCCCGATTGCACCAACTCGCAGGTCTTTGCCGGGAGAGGGACGCGGCGCGAATACGCCACAAGGAGTGGCGTCACGTATGACATTCAGGATGTCCCGGTCACCGGCAATGACGGACGGCCGGCCCGACTGGCGTTCATGCGCGACATTACCGAGCGCAAGCAGGCCGAGGAACGCGACAAGCAGCACCTCGAGGACACCGCCCTGCTCCGGGACACGGCCCTCGGGTTCATCACCCTTGACCCGGAGGCGGACATCTATCGCTACGTCGCGCAACGCCTGGCTCGGCTTGCCGGCGAAGCCTACATCGTGGTCAACTCCTACGACGCGACCCGGGACGAATTCAACGTCCGGGCCATCGAAGGCGTCGGCGAGCGCGCGGCGGCCACAACCAAACTGCTCGGCCGCCCCCCGGTCGGAATGGTTTTCAAGCTCGCGCCCAAGGAGCTGCGCGACTATTCCGGCAGCACGTTGATGAGGATTGAGGGCGGGCTGCCCGCTCTCTCATTGGGAAAGCTGCCCAAGGTCGTGATTGCCGCAGTTGAATCGGTTTTCGGACCGGGCGACATTTACGCCATGTCATTCTACTGGCAGGAGCAGGTTCTCGGCACCGTGAACATCATCATGCACCGGGGCGTGCCGCTGCGCGACCCGGCCATCGTTGAGGCATTCGTGAACCAGGCCGCGATTGCGCTGCGGCGCAAGCGCGACGCAGACGAACTGGAACGCCACCGGCTGCACCTTGAGGAACTGGTCGCGGAGCGGACCCGCGAGCTGACCGCGGCGCAGGAACAACTGGTCCTGCACGGTAAGCTGACCACGCTCGGCCGAGTCGCGGGCAGCGTCGCCCACGAAATCCGCAACCCGCTCGGCGCCATCAAGAACGCCTCGTGGTTGCTGCGGAAGGAAATCGCCGACAAGCTCGATGGCAAGCCGCTTCGTCACCTGCGTCTCGTCGATGAAAGCATCGACACGGCCGACCGCGCCATCGCCGCGATTCTCGATTTCACCTGGCGCCTGCAGGGCGAGCCGAAGAAGTGCGCCCTGCGCCCGATGCTGGAACGGGCCGTAGCCGAAACAACGATGCCTGATACGGTCGACGTCCACTTTGACGTGAAGCCCGGCCTGCCTCACGTGCTCGTTGACGACCGGCAGATAGTCGCGGTTTTCCGCAACCTGTTTACGAACGCCGCCCAGGCTATGCCGAGCGGCGGAACCCTGCGCGTGGCGGCGCGGCGGAGCGGCACGAGGGTTGAAGTCGACGTCGCCGACCCCGGTTCCGGCATCAAACCCGAGCATCTAGCCAGAGTGTTCGAACCGCTCTTCACGACCAAAGACATCGGCATTGGCCTCGGTCTCGCCATCTGCAAGGACTTCGTTGAGGCAAACAAGGGAACGATTTCGGTCGTGTCCGAAGTCGGCAAGGGCACCACGTTCACCGTCACGCTGCCAACAGCGGAACGGGACAAACCCTAAACCCCAAACTCTAAACTCTAAGAGAAGCGGACAGCGGAACGGGACAAACCCTAAACCCCAAACTCTAAACTCCAAGAGAAGCGGACAGCGGAACAGGACAAACCCTAAACCCTAAGCTCCAAACTCTGAGAGAACCGGACCGCGGAAGAGGACAAACCCTGGACGCCATGCCCGACAGACTCAGGACGTGGCGTCGCGGGCTTCGCCGCGAGATACGATGGCCCCGAATATCCGGGTGAGTTCGGTTGCTTCCTGGATCAGTGAACAACGCTGCTCGTCCAACTGCGGACGAATCCCCTTCAACAACCGCAGCCAGTACGCCGACTCCTTCGCTTCCTTGCGGCAGATCCGCGCTCGCATCAGGAAGTCCTTGCGCCCGA
>CAIVTL010000427.1 GCA_903908785.1 Caldifarciminota bacterium
GCCTCCGAGGCCGCGCTATGCACTCTCCGCTAAGTGAAGTCAGAAGTGCGGACTCGAATATGGAGAACCGCTTAGACGAGAGGGGGCAGGGGATCAAGAAACCAAGGGAACGAGCGGGCGGATTCCGCTACTGGAGACTGGTAACTGGCAACCAGACACTCGCGCCCGCGGGGCGCGGGCTAGGGCTGCTGGGCGGTGGGCGCGACTCCGTCTCCGTCCGGCTCGGACGGAAGGACTCGGCGGCGCGAGACATAGGTGCGGAACTGGTGGAACTCGTACTCAATCCTTACCGACGCTATCGCCGGTCTGCCGTGCGCAATCCCGGGGCGAAACTTCGCCTGCAGCGCGAACGCTCTCGTCTTGCGGTCGACCAACGGGTTGCCGCTGCTCGACGCAATGTCGGCCCCAATGACCGACCCGAGGCTGTCGACCTGCGCCATCACTGTGACGGTCGCAGGAAGCTTCAGCCACGCTACCGAGTCGCAGATTGCGGGGTCCGGCACCGTCACGGGCTCAGGCAAGGTACCGATATTCTTCGTTCCGACCGAGGGCACGGTTACGGTCGTGTAGAATACGGGGCCGTTACGAGTGAAGAGATATTGCATCTCAAGCCGTGTCGGCACCGCCCTGCCATCGCGCAAGGCGGGCGTGAAACGTGCGCGACGCGCAGCATTCACCGCAGCCGCGTCCAAGTCCCGGTTGAGGGACGAACGCGCCACGCGGGCGGACGACACCTCGCCCGACGCGTCGACGATAACTACAACCGCTACCAAGCCTTCTGTGCCGGCCTGGAACGCGGCTTTGACGTAACCCGGATTGGGGATCAGAACGGGCTCGGGTCGAACCTGAACGCTGTCATGCTGTAGCGAGAGCGGCGCAGACAGCACCGTCGCGGACTGTGCGTCCTTCGCAAACCCCGGCCAGAGCAGGCCGAGAGCGACGAAGAACGTGATTTGACGAACACCCATCTCTGTACTCCTGATTCTGTGCCCACGCCTGTATAATAGCCGCGGCAGGTCCTGATGTCAACAAATGTGCTCGGTACATGCGTTCGGCACTGACACGTTTGACACAATTACATTGCGGTTGAGAGACCGGGATAGAACGGCCGGCACACCAGGGGAAAAGGGGAAATGACGAAGGCAACAGGGAAGCTGTGAACGAAGACGAAGACGGCCGGCGGCTTGCGGCCTGCGGTCAGCGGGCCGGGCGCCACTCCAGCAGCTCTATGGTGGCAAGACCTCGGCCCGCGCTGCTCTTGATAATTCCCACGCCCGGGGCGAACCAGTTGGTAGTGATGCCGCGCGACGAGACATACTCGACCCGAACACAGTTGTCGAAAGTGCCCGCGCGCACGCTCACCCGTTCGCGGCCAAGAGCGCGGGCGTGGACGTCAGGCCCGACCTGCCACGTTGACCCGGCCGTCGGCGACGAGTTCATCAGTTCCCGGGGGCCAGCGTACGTGCCATCCGAATGACGCGTGTACGCCACGGTTTCACCCTCGGGAGAGAACGGAACCATCCCGTAGTAGGCGGCGGGCCAGCACCCTCCGACCAGCCAGGCGGTGTCCTTGCTGACCCGCACGACACGTACCTCGAATTCCTCGTTGTAGAAGGAGTCTTTGAACTGGTAGGCCCACCTGATTCCGGCGTCGAGTGGGAAACAGTGAGTGTCCGTCAATCGCCCCCTGCATCCCGGCCCGGCGGTGAAAGCCGACACGAGCAAGATGAGTAGCGTGAGTGTCCGAGCACAACCGCAATCTGTCCGAACGGCGTCATGGGTCATCAGGTTGCCGACATGATAGGTGTCCCCGCGAGTCAAGTCAAATCCGAGGGCGAAACCCGGGCCGCATTCCTGAGCACTCCTGAGACCGACATAGACGCCGCGAAGCCCACGAAGCGGATGGGTGCGGAAAGAATCGGCTTTGTTTCATCCGGCCTGCTATTGTGGCTTCCCATATCGGGATTCAGGACTCCCGTCCGGCTTGACTCCGGTCGGGCTCCGGCTACTCTGTCCACAATCATGAAGCGAATTCTGGTGATTGATGATGATCTGAGCTGTCGGCTGCTTCTAACCAAGTTGCTGGAGTCGGA
>CAIVTL010000428.1 GCA_903908785.1 Caldifarciminota bacterium
GTCCGCTCGGACGGTAGCTACATCCGCGACTACTTCTACGTTGAGGACGGTGCTGCCGCGTACATACTGCTGGCCGAGAAGCTCGGCGCGAACCCCGGGCTCAAAGGCGAGGCGTTCAACTTCTCAAACGAGATTCAGGTGAACGTGCTCGAACTGGTGGAACGTATCCTCAAGCTGATGAAGTCGCGCCTTGAGCCGGACGTTCGCAACGAGGCCACGAATGAAATCCCGCGCCAGTACTTGTCCGCGGCCAAGGCACGGCGGGGGCTGGGCTGGAAGCCGCTCTTTACGCTCGAGCAAGGGCTGAAACAGACTATCGACTGGTATCGTGAGTTCTTCGGCGGGTCAGAAACGAAGGCCCGGCCCTAGGCGCATGTCCGACCCTGGTTCGCTCCGCGCCCGGATACTCGAACTCGTCGGCGAGTACTACCGGGCCGAGTTCGCGGGCAGGACCTTCGACCCGACAAAGGACCTGGTCCACTATGCCGGCCGGGTCTTTGACGACGAAGAACTGCGCAACCTCGTAGACGCAAGCCTCGACTTCTACCTGACCGCCAACCGCTACGCCGAGCAGTTCGAGGCCGAGTTCGCCGCATACCTCGGCCTGTCCGACACGCTGCTCGTTAACTCAGGCTCGTCGGCCAACCTCGTAGCCCTGACCGCGCTCACTTCACCGAAACTCGGCGAGCGGCGGCTCAAGCCCGGCGACGAGGTCATCACCGTCGCGGCCGGCTTTCCGACCACGGTCGCGCCCATCGTCCAGAACCGTCTTGTCCCGGTCTTCGTCGACGTCAACCTCGGCGACTACACGGCGAAGCCGGAGGCGCTGCGGCAGGCGGTCGGTCCCAAGACCCGTGCCGTCATGATGGCCCACACGCTCGGAGTGCCATTCGACCTCGACACGGTGATGAGTATCGTGAAGGAACACAACCTCTGGCTGATTGAGGACAACTGCGACGCACTCGGGTCCACCTACCGGGGCCGGCTCACCGGCACCTTCGGCCACTTGTCGAGCTTCTCCTTCTATCCCGCCCATCACATCACGATGGGCGAAGGCGGATGCGTCGCGACCGGCGACGAAGACCTGGCCCGGATCGCCCGTTCGGTCCGAGACTGGGGCCGCGACTGCTACTGCGCCGGCGGCGAGAGCAACACGTGCGGCAAGCGGTTCGGCCAGCAGTGGGCCGAGGCCGGCCCTGTCGGACAGTACGGCGCCCTACCTGCGGGCTACGACCATAAGTACGTGTACAGCCACCTTGGATACAACCTCAAGCTCACCGACATGCAGGCGGCAGTCGGCTGTGCCCAGCTTGCCAAGCTCGACCGCTTCATCGCCCGGCGCAAAGAGAACTTCGACCTTCTGACCCGAATGCTCAAACCGTACGAGGACAGATTGCTACTGCCGAAGGCGACGCCGAACTCCGACCCGTCGTGGTTCGCCTACGTCATCACCGTGCGCGAGAAAGCCGGCTTCACCCGCAACGACCTGACCGGGTTCCTCGAGGCCAGCCACATCGAGACGCGCAATCTCTTCAGCGGCAACCTCCTTCGCCACCCGGCGTTTGCCGGCATCGAGCACCGCGTAGTCGGCGAACTTACTAACACCGACGTCGTCACCGGCAACACCTTCTTCATCGGCCTCTACCCCGGTATCGACGAAACTGAACTCGGGGTCATCGCCGAGGCGTTCCGTCGCTTCATGGCCGGGGAGCGCGTCTAGCATGGCAGTCCCGAGAAAACTCCGCTGCCGGGTGAGCCGCATCACCGACCATTCCGAACACGTCTACACCGTCGAACTTGCGCCCCTGATCCCCGATCCCCGACCCCCGTCCTTCCGCCCCGGCCAGTTCCTCCATCTTGCCCTCGACGACTATGACCCGAGCCGGTTCTGGCCTGAGTCGCGCGTCTTCTCCATCGCCAGCCCGGCGGGAATCATGCCGCTTTGCATCTCGTACTCGGTGCGCGGCCAATACACGGCCCGCATGGAAAAGGAACTGACCGTTGGCCGACAAGTCTGGGTCAAGCTGCCCTATGGCGAGTTCGTAGTGAATTCCACCCAGCCGTCGGCGCTGCTCGCCGGTGGCACCGGCATCACCGCCTTTACCGCGTTCGTCGCCGGCATGAAGCCGGGCCATGAGCAGCCCGTGTTTCTTGGGTACGGCGCGCGCCGACCGGAGTTACTCATCTACCGCGACCTGCTCGAACATCAGGCTGCCGCCGTACCGAGCTTCCGCTACGCCCTCTTCTCCGAATCCCCCGACTCCCGCCTCTCGCCTCTCGCCGGCCGGGTCTCGGTCGCCTCGGTCTGGCCACTCCTCACTGCCCCCGCCGACACCGCATTCTTCGTCTCCGGCCCACCCGCGATGCTCGAATCGGTCACCTCCGACCTGCGGAGCCGCGACGTGAAGCCCGGCGCAATCCACACCGACGCATGGGAATGAACGCGCTGCCGCCGCTCGCCGCCACCGACCTAGACCACGTGACAAGCCACACGCGCGACCATTGGGACGTGGTCCGTGGCAAGCGCCTTCTTATTACGGGCGGGACCGGCTTCTTCGGCCGCTGGCTGCTCGAGAGCTTTCTTTGGGCAAACGACCAACTGGAATTAAGCGCGTCGGTCACAGTCCTTTCGCGCAACCCAGGCGCGTTCCTGGCCAGTATGCCGCACATCGCCACGCACAAGTCGGTGAAGCTCGCAGCGGGAGACATGTGCACGTGCGAAATGAAGAGCGAGCGATTCGACTTCGTCATCCATGCCGCGGCCGAGCCGCTGCCACCGAATCCCGCTGCCGACCCGCTGCTGCCATTCGAAAGAAACGTCGCGGGCACGAAGAACGCGCTCGAAATTGCCCGCTGCTGCGGGGCGCGCCGGTTCCTGTTCACCAGTTCCGGCGCGGTCTACGGCCGCCAGCCTTCCGACCTGACCCGCGTGCCCGAGGATTACCGGGGCGCGCCCGACCCACTTGACCCGCTCACGACCTACGGTCAAGCCAAGCGTATTTCGGAATTCCTCTGCGCCTCGTACGCCCGGAGACATGGACTTGAAGCCGTCGTCGCCCGCTGCTTCGCGTTCGTCGGCCCACACCTGCCGCTCGACGCCAACTACGCGGTAGGCAACTTCATCCGCGA
>CAIVTL010000429.1 GCA_903908785.1 Caldifarciminota bacterium
ACCCGCCAATCGGTAGCCTCCTATCCGAAAGATGAACCACCGCCCGACTCCGACACCCGGCAATTGGCAGCTCTTATTCGGCAGATGAACCACCGCCCGACTCAGGAAGCCGAACCGCAGTCCCCAACCAACAATCCAAAATCATCAATCCAAAATCGGTAAGACCTCCGCCCGACCTCAGCAATCGACAATCGGAGGTCGACAATCGCCAATCGGTTGAACCACCGCCCGAAACCGGCACTCCGCATTCGGTAGCTTTCATTCGGCAGATGAACCACCGCCCGATTCCGGACTCCAAAGCAGGAGGGCTGCCCGGCGGCCGGGCAGCCCTGTCAGGAGGCTGGGAGAGTCGGCTATTGAGTGAGTACGACCTTTCGGGTGATGCGTGTGCCCGGTCCGTCCAGCGTGCAGACGTACACTCCGGCGGCAAGACGGCGGCCCTGCTGGTCGCAGCCGTTCCATGTGGTCGTGTAGGAGCCGGGCTTCACCGTGCCCTGGGTCAGAACTCTGACCATCTGGCCGGCGGCGTTGTACACCTTCAGCGCTACGCTCGACTGTCGCGGCACCTGCCAGCGGATGGCAGCCCTGGCTGAGAGCGGGTTGGGCGCACAGGTCAGTTGCCAGCGCAGGAGCGGCAGCGGATTGCCCGCCACTCCTTCCAAACCCCGACCCCAGTGCGCGGCAAACCCCGGGTCATAGCACCAGAACCAGCTCGGCTGCGTAACCATGGTGCCGGTCAGGGCATAGGCTTCGTTTCCCGCCCAAGTTATGGCCGCGCCGTCGCCTGTGCACCAGGTCGGCGAAGCCATCAGGCTCCAGGTGTCCTGGGACCGGTCGTATCCGTACAGCAGCGCGTGACCGGTGTCGGCCGGCATCAACGCAAGGACTGTGTTCCCGCCGGGCTCGGCAGCGATGGCCACACCGGTGAGCGGCTGCACCGGTGTCGTGGTGAGCGTCACCCATGAGTCGCCGCTTGTCGAGTAGCTGAAGAATGCCGAACTCTCGCCCGACACGGCCCCAAGCAGGAAGACCTCGTCGTACCGGTCCCAGTCCAGGGCTACAGGCGACACCACTGCTGTCGGCAGCGAATCCCGCGTGGTCCAGCCCTGACTTGAGTCGTGCCTGAAGAACGCCCTGCCCCAACCCGGTTCCAAGTAGATACCCGACCCGGTTGCGGCAATCCATGGGCAGGTCCCGAGCGCCGTGACCGGCAGCGATTCGGTGACGATGGTCCAGATAGAATCGCCCAGAACGTACCGGTAGATTGCCAGATGAATCGGCAGGTTTGGCCCGGCTCCCGCGCTCAGCTTTCGGCCCGTGGGCGCGTCATCCAGGAAGGAGAACCCAAGCGCGTAGAGAGCGCCTTCGTAGTATGCAAGGTCGATGCAGCCCGACGAGAGCGGCGGCGACATGATGCCGTTCCAGTTGTTCCCGCTCACAACGTACTTCTCCACTGCGGGCGAGTTCCGGGCGCCCAAATACACCGATGCTCCGGTGTCGGCATCAAGCCGCCCCTGCGTATACATGGTCGGCGTGCGCGGCTCCCACGGCGCTTCGACCTGCACCCATTTGGAGCACATGCTGCTGCCGCCTGTCCAGGAAACCTGCAACGTGACGTTGGTCCTGCCCGGCGGCAGATACATCGGGCTGAATCCGACCGTGTCGGTCTGGTCTGCCACCAGATACACCGGGTCATGAGTCTGCGGTGTGCCGCCGGTCACGAGGAATGTGGGATTGCACCAGACCGGCACTTGGCTGGTATTGTGAATCACGCCGGTCGGCGTGACTGCGCTGTCGTACCGCTCAGTGTCACGCGGCGCGAGTATCTCCTGTGCGGCCACGCAGAGCGTCGGCATCGGCACGTATCGGGCAAGCGCACCCATGCCGCCGTGGCCATACGTCCGGTCGCTGCTTTGGGCCAGCGCGGGCTGGAAGAGAGAGTTGGGGTAGTGCTCCAGCGGCTGCCACACGTGTTGGTCGATGTCGTAGGCGTAGAACGAGTTAACGCTGATGCCGCCCATGGCGGCCCAGAGCGCGAACAGGCGATTCCCCTGCGGGTCACGGGACAGGGCCGTGCCGAGCGGCGTGTTCTGGCCAAGCGACGTGAGCGGCAGCCACGAGTTCAGCGCCACGTCATATGAGAACAGGTCGCCGGCGGAGTTGGTGAGCACGTAGATGCGGCCGTTGCCGTCGTAGCAGCCGGAAGTCCACGAAGGGATGATTCCGCCCCCGGGCAACGACGCCATCGTCGTCCACGTATTCCGCGTGATGTTGTAGCGCCAGAAGTTGTTGAGGAATCCGCTGCAGAGCAGGTACAGCGTCGTATCGTCGGTCGCAAACAGGCACGAGCCTTCACCCGGGGGCATGGGCAGCGACATTGTCAGCGTATCCCATGTGTTGGCGCTCATGTCGTAGCGCACGATTGCCGGCGGGCCGTCGGTTGAGCCCCCGCCCGCATTCCTCAGGCTCCTGACGGGCGCGATGCCGGTCAGCGCCCGGTCCGCGTCACCCGGTCGGTTCGCAGGACCGCCGCCAACAGCATCCATGCTGGAGAGATAACCCAGGTCGTACGCCTTGGTGCCGAACCGGCACACGGACAGGTTGATGCTCAGCGGCGAGGTCGCTTTGGCTTCCCACGTATCCGGAGTCGCATGGTAGCACCGGAAACTCGTGCCGTTCCGCGCGACCGAGTAGGCATCGAAGCTCTGGCCGCCGACCAGCCGGACCTCGTTGTCCGGGCACTGGGCCAGCCCCTTCCAGTAGTCGCCTGCGACTATCTGCACCTGCGCGCACACTGAGTCGTTGTTCGGCACTTCGTCGCCGGTGCAACGCACCCGCAGCCACGCGACGTATGCACCCAGCCGCAAATGGCAGGTGTCGAACGTGACTGTGTCTTCAGCCAAAGGCGGCAGCGCAACCAAAGTGGAGTCAGCGTACCCGGTCCCGATGGTCATCCTGACCCAGACCGAGAGGGTCTCGTCCGAGTTGTTCCTGACCCAGCCCTCGGGATGTATCAGGCTGTCATAAGGAATCCGGCCATCCGGACTCAACACCAGTAGCGCCTGCGCGTCGGTGCGATAGCGCACGAACAGTGTCCGGAAGGCCGTGTCGTTGTAAGGGTACGGGTCGAGGCCCTGCAACGGTGACACGGTCAGCGTGCACTGATACGTCCCCGGCGCGAGCGCCCTCTGGTCGAACGCGACCGTGTCCCATTGTTGCGGTGAAACCGTATCTGCCCGGCTCTGCCAAGTTGCCCCGATGGCCATGCGTACACTCAACTGCATGGTATCCTGCCATGTATTCTGCACTATTCCCAGCGGCGTGATGCCGCTGTCGCGCGGGATGGTGTCCGGTACGAGAACCTGCACGGCAGCCACATCCAACTCCGGCGTCGGCCGATACCGCCAGAACCCGCCGTGCCCATCCAGGCAATACGCTTGAGTCGAGCCGAAACAGAGCGCAGCGCCGGCTGAGTCCGTCACCCCGGCCCCACGTACCAGCCATGCGCCGGTGCGATTCAGCCTCTCGCGGAACGGCAGCATGTTGATTGCTCCGCAGCCATGGCAGAACGTGAACAGGCGGTCTATCACCGGGTCGGAGCACAGCGCGGTCCCGTACTTGCTTCCGGGGGTGGACCCAATGGCGCTCCAGAAGCCACTGCTTCCGTCGTACTGCAGAAGATTGAGCGTATCCGCAAGGCAGTACAGCTTGCCCCGGCTCCAACCGGCTGCGCCCTGGCGGTCAATCACCGACGGCGCGCTGGCGAGGGTTGCCCATGAGTCGCGGGCCACCGAATACCGCAGAACCCGGCTTGTCCCGCCTTCAATCAGGTACAACCAACCCGCATCGTCAGCCACGAGATTGGAGCCATTGCCCGGCACGAGCGTCGTATCGCAGGTAGTCACCAGCACCCAGCTATCACCGTCGGCAACATACCGGTAGATTCCCAGTGCATTGCTGAACGCCCCGCCGTGCTTCGCTCCGGCTTGGTTTTGGGCGATTCCTTCCGCCTCGTTCGCCTTGCTCAGTCCTTTGTCCTTGCGACTTTGTCCTTGCGAACTTACTGCCTGACGGTTGGCCGCCTGGCGTGATGCGTCGAGCGTGAAGCTTGAAGCATTCCCGAGTACATACATCACTCCTTTGAGCTCGGTGATGCCGAACACGGTCTCGACCGGCGGGCTGGACACAGCGCCCCAGTCGTTAGCCAGCGTGTTGAACCTGCGCACGCCGGAGCCGGTTCGCTGCGCAGCGTACAGATAATGGCCCTTGTCCCAGCACATCCGTGCATTGGCGTACGGCGGGCTGTCCTGCGCCACCCAGTAGTCGCCGGGCGTCACGTACACCGAAGCCGATACCGTGTCATTGTGCCGGTTGTCGTCGAGGGGCAGACAACAGATGAACTCTACCTGATGCTGTCCATGCGAGAACGTTCGAGAGTCAAAGGTGACCTCGGCTGTCTCGTGCGCGGCAACCAGAGCCGACTCCGTCGACTGATACGCCGCATCCAGATAGAACTCGACTGGAACCTGCCGGGCTGTCGCGCCGTAGTTGGCGATGCTGACCCGCGGCGCGATGGTGTCGTCCACGGTCATCTGTGACGGTGGCGCGAGTACCGCGAGCGCGGCGCCGTCAACCGAGTCGCGCACCCAGACTGTGTCGGTGACACTGTCGTTACCCAGATTCTCGTCATCAGCAAGGCTGACCTTCAGTCCGAGGCTGCACCGGCCCGAGACAAGCGAGACCTGAGGGAAAACGACAGTGTCGATGGCAGAACCCGCCAGGGTCTCAGCAACGCTCTGCCGGTAGGCCGTTCCGATACCCAGCGTAGCCGTGAACGTCACCGTGGTATCCAGGTAGTTGCGCACCACCGCCTGCGGCACGACCGCGCCCGGCACGTGCCAGCCTGCGGGCGTGAGAATCGATACGGCCTGCGCGTCCATGCTCCAGATGGCGAACGGTACGGTATCCCACGTTGAGGCCGTGACAAAGTCGGAGTTGCCATTGTTACCTTGCCACCCGGGTCGCCCCCGATTCGCACCATTGCCATTCGGACCCCACCAGTTGTCGTTAGCCATGATGTTCGCGGCGTCGTCCAGGTTGTCCACGCCGTACGTGGTGTGACCGAAGACGTTGCTGTGGCGAAGGTACGCCTGCGTGCTACTGCTCAGGTCTGTTACCAGCAGGCCGATGCTGCCCCCATCCATTTGGCAGTTGTAGGTCGTACAGCAACTCACCGAGGAGTAGTCGGCCACGATGCCTATCTGGTCGCTCAGGAACTTGCACTGGCTCACCCGTGACGGGACTTCCTTCACGCCGAATCCGGCTCCGATGTGGTCCTGGTCGTTGCGTGCCGCGTTCAGGAACTTGCAGCGGTAGACGGGCGACGCGTTCTGGCAGTAGAGCATCGGGCAGTAGTGCGTCCCGCTCTTGGTCAGACGGCTCTTCCCCGTGCCTTCTCGGAAGATGCAGTACCTGAATGAGGAATGGACGCTCGGGTCGTACTCGACGTGGACTCCGTCCCAGATACTCCCGTTGAGGCCCTCGAACGTCACGGGTGCGCCGGGCAGGCCGTTTGCGACAATCGCGCCTTTGTCATCGTGCGAGCCGTCGTGGTACCCGAGGTGGATCTCGCCAGCTTGCATACGGATTGTGGCTCCGGCACCTATCGTGAGCACAGGATACCCGCCGTTGGTCGACTTAACCTCGAGGATACTATCCAGATCATAGTGCCAGCCCGGACTCATACAGGGCCACGTGGAGGTACTCTGTATTCTCTCGTCGCCGGTGGCGGCGTTCACCATCAAACCCGGGACATCGTTATTGGCGAAGGTACAGGTCGCGCACAGGTCGGCTACGTTCTGAGCCTTGACCTTGTATATCGGGTAGTCCGCACAGTACTCGAATCGGCAGTAGTCAATGTCCATGCGTTCGCGGGCGTTATCGGTCTCGACTGCAATCGCACGACCGGAGGACCCGCGGAAGAGACAACTATCAAAGTCCACCTGCACCCATGAGTTGGGCGTATGCGCGAAGACGACCGCCGCGTCCCCGTTGTACCCGCCGTTCTCGAACACGCAATTGCTGAACTTCGCACCGTTCGAAGAAGACTCGAAGTGGAGTCCGCCCCACCAGCCGCGATTGTGCCAGTCGAACGAATCGGCCATCTTGCGATGCGGCATGAAGCAGACGGGGTTCAGCTCGGCTCCCTCCGCCTGTATGCGACAGTTCTGGTCAACGACGACGCCGCGCTTGGGGCTGTCCTCGGTGAACATCACCCGGACTCCCGGCTGTATCGTCAACGTCGCGCTGCCGCCGATAGTTAGATTGTGCCCGGACAGCACGTACGGCTCATTGGCCGCGGTCCAAGTCGTGTCGCAGGTGATGGTTGCCGGCACAAGCCTGCCCTTCACCTGCACCGCCGCGCTGACGGTGCCATTCCAGCCGGTGCCGTCTGCCGAAAGCTCGACGGCGTAGCCGTCCGGCAGCGCCAGTGTGCCATTGTACTTCCGACCGTCCCAGTAGTACGCGTAATCGCCGGCGTCCAGATGCGTGTTGACGATTGTATCTACCGGCACACCGTCCAGCTTGACTCTCAGCGTCACGTCCGCCGCGCCCTCAATGCTGAAATCAACCCGCACCGAATCCTCCGTGGCATCGTAGACCGACTTGTCGACCGTGAACACCGTGATGCCCTGGCCGAGGAACCGTCTGCACTTGAAGAGCCCGATGTCGCTGCACGACGAATCCTCCTTGGCATAGGCCAGCCAGCGACCGTCCGGCGCACAGTGCAGGTCGTAGTGTTCAATGCCCAACGGGGTTAGCGGTTCTACCGGCCCGCTGTCAATCGGCACTTCGCAAATCTGACTTCCATCTTCCCCGCTCGCACGGAATACGACGTATGCCCCGTCCGGTGTGAACTGCGGGGCTTCGTTGTCGCAGTTGCTGCTGGTCAGCGGGATTTCGGTTTCAGGGTCGCTGCGCTGACTCTTGTATATCTGGACATAGCCAGTGGAATCCTGCTTTTCGTACACAACCCACCGATGGTCTGGCGAGATATCTGGGGAATTGTGCTCACTTGGCGAACTGGTCAATTCGGTTTCCCCGGTGCCGTCGTACTGACAGATCTGCGTCCAGCCGTTCGCCCCGCACTTCTGATAGACCACCGCGTCGCCAGCGGCCGGCACAGGCCACTCGTGGTCCTCTGCACTCGACGTAATCTCCTCGACTGAATCGCCGCCTGCCGGGACCCGGCATATCTGCCAGAATCCGCTTAAGGCCATCCTCTGGAAGACGACCGAATTTCCATCCAGCGACCACCGGGGATTCTGACAGTCGTAGGACGAGGTCAGCTCGACAAAGGTGTTGCTGCTGTCATACTTGACCTTGTACAACCGACCATCTCCATCGTTGTCGGCCTGATACACAATCCATTGCCCGTTGGGAGACCAGTCGAAATTCTCCTTGTCGAGTTGGTCGGTGGTTACTTGGACGCTCGCCCCGCCGCCGACAGGGCAGCGGAATATCTGCATGTGGTCGTCTTCGGCCTGCTTGATGAATGCCAACCAGTTCCCGTCCGGGGACCACTTCGGGCATGATGTTTCGTAGCTACCGGTGTCGACGACGGTCTCGATGCCCCCTCCAGCGTCGGCCACAGTGGCTGCCTTGGGTAGGCCATAGAGCAGGCTCTGGTCCAGTATCTGCTTGGGTTGGGTGTACACTGTCGGGCGGCTGTCCATGCGCCCATCCGACCCATACCACGTTCCGCCCGAGTAGCGGTAGAACTCGAGCGTCTTATTGCCCTTGAGAAGATAGATGCCTTCAGGCGTCGAGGCGAGGTCGGCCCCGCCACTCACTCTCTTTGCCTTGTTGGGCGCCGGCACATCTTCAAGCTGAGTCCAAGCAGTATCGGGAGTGCCCTCTTTGCTCGTGTCGTACTTCCAGAACTCCGATGTCCATTTGCCCTTCACTGCGTAGATGCAGCCGTCTGCCGCATTCCAGACTCCGCTGCCGCCGACCATAGAGCGGGGACGCCCAGGCGCTTCCCCCCATGGCATCCCGTCCAATACGGTCCCCCCCCATCCCCCACCCAGAACGTCGAACGTATACATCTGATGATGGTGGTCGCTATTCTCGTAGTTTCCTGCCCTGTGCGCGTATATTTTGGGGTCGCTGTCGTTCTGGTTGTAGACGAGCCAGGAACCTTCCCTCCAAAACCCCTTCGTGAACGGCACTGGTGGCAGGCGCTGCCAAGAGCCCCTGTCGATATCGTAGCGGTAGAACAGCTGGTTATGGCCCTTCAGGAGATACAGGTAGTGTTTCTCGACGCTGTCCATGAAGCTAACGTATACCATATCAGCGCCGTCATGGACCTTCCTGCCTGGTTCGTCGTCGGGAACAGACTCAAGGGCCGTCCACTTGTCCGTTCCGATATCGTATCCCCAGAATTCGAGCGTCTTCCAGCCCTTGATCAGGTACACGCGATCCCCGACAGCTACGCCCCGGGCACCCCTGTATTCGCAGCGAGGATGGACGGGGTCTTGCGGGATTTGTGAGAGCGCGGTCCACGCACCCAACATGGGATCATACGAGTAGAATTCGCGCGTCCTGTTGCCCTTGCCCGCGTAGACCAAACCATTGGTATCGTTATAGGACAACCATCCACCGAAGTAGGCTTTTCCTGACCCGGCGGGCATTCCGGCCGCGCGCGGGGGCGCAATCTTGAGAATGTGCTTGCCGATGCTCCACTCCTCGCAGTCCGGGTTTGTCACGCACACGTACAAGGAGTCGAATCCATCTACCGAGAAGGTTGTGTCGCCTCGTTTGTTCCCGTCTAGGACGATGCAG
>CAIVTL010000430.1 GCA_903908785.1 Caldifarciminota bacterium
ATTCGACCGCGGTTAAGCCTGATTCGTCGTGGCGCGACCTCGCGCCGCGGCTCTATATTCAGGACGAGACGTGGTCGGATATCGACTTCATCAAGACCGAAATCACCTTCGTGAACTACGTGCGGGACCGGACCGAGGCCGACGTGCAACTCACCATCACCTGCCAGACCACCGGCGACGGCGGCCAGGAGTACTGCCTCACATTCGCCGGACTGGGCTCCTTCCACGACATCAACTCAGTCCTGAAGCACACGACGGCGCCGGACGCAACCCCGGACGAGGTAAGGAAGGCGTTGGTCAACACCATCAGGCGCGGATTGGTGCCGTACGTCGCGCGCACCGGGCTGCGGGATGCGCTGAGCATCGAGTTCACGCCGCCGGCGGCGCAGGCCGCGGTGACCGACCCCTGGCACAACTGGGTGTTCTCGTTCAGCTTGTACGGCTGGGCGAACGGGGACCAGGCCTACTCCTACATCTACTACAACGCCTACCCCAAGGTCTGTCGTGTGACCGAGACGGAGAAGCTGGTGCTTGCAGGCGGCGTGTCGACAACCCGAAGCCAGTTCGTGCTCGACTCCACGGTCGTCACGGCCCTGTCGCGCAGCTACTACGCCAATGCCGCGTACGGACGCAAGCTCTCGAACCACTCAGGCCTCGGGGGCCGGTTCCTTTACAACACCAGCGACTACAACAACCTCCGCTATAGCTTTGCCCTCGGGCCGAAGCTGGAGTACGACATTGTCCCGTACTCCGAGTACGTCCGGCACAAGGTCTATGTCCAGCTCATCCCGACGGTGCAGTACGGCAACTACTTCGACACGACCATGTACGACAAGCTGAGCGAGTACGCGGTGCAGAATGAGGCAGTGCTGGGTGCGACCCTCACCCGGTCCTGGGGCACGGTAGAGCTGTCGGCCGACGGCTCGCACTACTTGCATGACATCAGCAAGAACCGGCTCTCGCTCTACGGCTGCGTCTCGCTCCGGGTCATCGCCGGCCTGTCGGTCTCGCTCTCGGGCGGGTACGACTTCATCCACGACCAGCTCGCACTGCGCAAGGCCGGCGCGACCGAGGAGGAACGGCTGCTCCGCCTCCGCGAGATGGCGACCGGCTACTCGTATTGGACATCGATCGACGTGACCTATACCTTCGGGTCGGCCTTCAGCAACATCGTCAACCCCATCTTCTAATAACCATGCACGGACTCCCGGAAGCTGGAATAGGCCAGCCAAGATGTGAAGGGGAAAGCGGAAATGGCAAAATGGAAACAGGGACGCCAGGCGACGTTCGGAACTCGCAACTCGCCACTCGTAACTCGCAACTCGGCTGTGGGGGCGAACTCCGCCGCCTTGACATGAAGACCCGAATTGATACGCTTCACCTAATGATAGGAACCCCGGATGCCGCCCGACGTGGCGGCTGGGAAGTCCACCAGGAACGACTGGCAATGTAGTAACCAGGAGGAAGAGATGAAACAGAAGAGACAGAGTCCACGTGCCGCCAAGCCGGCGGCCAAACCCGAAGCGCCGCCGCCTGGCGACGAGAAAGTCAAGCAGCCTGCGCCGGAATTGCCGGCTGTGCGCTGGGTCAATCAGCTCATCATCCGCGCCATCCGCGAGCGAGCGAGTGATATCCACGTTGAACCGACGCGCGAAGGTCTCTTCGTCCGTTTCCGGATTGACGGCGTGCTGCACACGGTGGTTGCCCCGCAGAAGCTCCCGGAGTCAGATATCATATCGCGCATCAAAGCCATGGCCCGCATAGGCGCCGGCGACGCGGCCCCGGACGGCCGCTACGGCGCCCTCGTTGACGGACGGGAAATCGACTTCCGGGTCTCCATTTTCCCGACGACCTACGGTGAAGCGGTGGTGATGCGGATTCTTGACCGCATCCGGCTGATGCCTCTGGACCAGCTCGGATTCTCCCCCACGGCACTGAAGCATACGCGCGACCTGATTGCCAGGCCGCACGGCGTCGTGCTGGTGACCGGCCCGGGCGGTTCGGGCAGGACCAGCACGCTCTACGCGATGCTGAACGAGCTGAGCGACGAGAAGCGGAACATCGTTACGATTGAGGACCCGGTCGAGTTTGACCTGGACCGCGTCAGGCAGACGCAGGTGAACCCGCACGCCGGGTATACGTATCCCGTTGCACTGGGGAAAGTCCTGCGCCAGGACCCGGA
>CAIVTL010000431.1 GCA_903908785.1 Caldifarciminota bacterium
CCCAAGGAGGCAGCGATGATTAGTTACTACCGGCAACCACGATGTGCTTCGATACGCAGGTTCAGACGCGGGATGGTTGCGGAAGGTTTGCCGGCGGTTTGACAGGCGACCACGGCCGGGTATTCTCTAGCCATACTGGAGGTAAAATGCCGAAGTTCCTTATCACTCTGCCGCCGACAACACCGGACAAGGTGAAGTCGGCCTGAGCCGCAGTCAGGCAGGCTGCCGTGGGCAGCACGCTGAACATGGACTGCGCCTATGTTGACGCGACCGCGGGGCAGGCACTCTGCTGCTGGGATGCGCCGGACCGGGCAAGCGTCGACGCGTTGTTTGCGAAGGTCGGCGTCAGACCGGAGTCGATTCGCGAAGTGACGGCCTGCTGCGGGTAGCGGCGACCGAGGCTAGCGCAGGCGTTCGAGTGCCGGGCGGAGTTCCGGCAGTTCCCGAATCTCCGCGTCCGGGACGATGCCGCTCTCCTGCGGGCAGTTGTCCCGGTTGAGCCAGACGACTTTCATTCCCGCGGCGTGGGCGCCGACGATGTCGGTTTTGGGCGTGTCGCCGACGAACACCGAGTCCGACGCGGCCGCCCCGAGCCGGGCCAGCGCGATGGTGAAGATGCGCGGTTCCGGCTTCATCACTCCAACTTCCCGTGAGATGACGACGGCGGCAAAGCAGTCCTTCAGGCCGGCTTGCTCGACCTTGTCGCACTGCAGGTCACACGGGCCGTTGGTGACAAGCCCGAGCCGGAAAGTCCGCGCGAGGTCCCTAAGCAAGGGCAGGGCGTCGGGATACGGCTGGTAGCGCGCCCGGCGCTCGGCCATGTAGACACACGAGAGTGTGTCGGCGAGTAGCGGGTCGGCGATGCCGTTCTCGGCCAGGGCTTCAGACCAGACCTCGAGCCGGTAGTTCGGTGCCCACTCCCGCAACTGTCGCATCTCGTCGTCCGCGCCTTCGAACCGCGCGCTCAGCGCCGACCACGAACTGACGTCGAAATTGCCTTTGTAGGGCGCGACCACCGGGTGCGCGTTCCAGATTCGCCGGGCGACTCGGCGCACGGAGTCCTTGAGGTCGCCGGGCGGGATGTTGTGCCACTGTTTGGCCAGACCGGCAGTGGCGACCAGCGCCTCGTTGGCCGCCGCCTCGTCCGGCATAAGCGTGTCATCGAGGTCGAAGAGGACAGCGCGAATCATGTCCGCTGAGCCTACTCAAACCGGGGATACATGCAACCCAGGCCAGAAATCCCAAGCTCCAAATCCCAAATCACAATTCCCAACGTCAGAGCCGCAGGTCGGCGTTTGAGTCATTGGGGTTTGTTTGGGATTTGGGGTTTGGGATTTGGGATTTCCTCATCCGATGAGGACAAGGTTGATGAACTTCGGGGTCGCGTCCTCGCTGGTCACGACGTCCAGTTCGATACCCGAGTTGCGGGCGGTGGCATAGACGTCGATGCCGCAAGATTCCATTGAGGGCCGGGCCAGGTCCGGGTGCTTGCACCGGCCGGTGACGTTACACTCCTTGCACAGCCGACACGGGCCGGCCATCAGCCCAAGCGCCTTGTAGTGTCCGTCGAGGAACATCGCCCGCTCGATTGCCGGGACCAGCCGCTGCATGCGCAGCCGCTTGGGCAGGTATTCCTGCGGCGTGCAGACGTAGCTGTAGATGAGCGCGGTCTTGTACCCGGCGAGCACGCGCTTCATCTGCTCCGGTGTCGGCGTATGTGGAGGGCAGCAGAGCCGCTTGCCGAAGCCTGAGCAGCCGAACTGGCACTTCAGCCGGACCCATTCGGCGGTCACGACGTTGCCGACCGGAATCACTTTGGCCTCGTGCGCCCCGGCCACGAGCGCCTGCTCAACGTACTTCCGGTAGTTGTTCTTTGGCGTGGTCTTCTTCATCCCTGCATCCTACGCCGATTCCGGCCTCCGGTCAAATCCGAGCAGTCGCGGAAAGGCACTCGAGTGCGAAGAGAGAGGGGGCTCAGAACGAGGCCAGCCTGGATTCGAAGCCGGCGACGACGTGCTTCCGGCCCTTCTGTACGACCTTGTGGCCCTCGGCGGCAAGGAGCTTCTTAAGGGCCGGGATGCCGCCCGGGTACTTGGGGTTGAGCTCGCCGCCGGACTTGAGCGTACGCCACCAGGGCGTGATGTCCTTTTCGCCCGCAGCTCTTGCTTCCTCGGCCGCGTGGGCGGCAATCCACGCGAAGATGCCGGTCGTCATCGGGCACGTGATATCGGTGCCGTGCTTCGTCGCCAGGCAGGCGCGGATTTCGTTGATGGTCGCGAGCCTGCCTTTAGGCACCCGGCGCATCACTTCGTCTACCTCCGCCGGAGAGGGAATGACCATTGTCCTTGGCAGGTCCTTCGAGTCGGCGAGTTTCTCCCGCCACGACTTGCGGAGTCTGGATGAGCCCATGCGCGCCTTCCGGTTCGCTTCTACTGGATGAAGCCGTGAGTCTTGAAACGGCCCACGATGGTGTCCTTCGGCACGAGGCCGACGATGCGGGAGAGTTCATTGCCCTTGGCATCGAGGAAGACGAGCGTTGGTATTGCTTCGACCTTGAACTTCTGGGCCAGGTCCTTGTTCTGGTCGACGTCGATGGACTTGATTTCAATCTTGCCTTCGTACTCCTTCTCAAGCGCTTCAATGGTCGGTTTCATCTCCTTGCACGGGCCGCACCACGTTGCCCAAAAATCCCAGAGTTTGGGAAGGTTGGTCATTGCCTCGGTCTTGGGCTGAGGCTGGGTTCCCGGTGACGCCGTCTTCTTCGGGCCGCAGCCGGCCACAATGGCAAGAGCAAGCGACAGAACAATAGTCAGCGTTCGCATAGAAGGTCTCCTTTTGCCTACCATTCTGGGCCGACGCATGGCCAAGTCAACCAAAGACGAATTGACATGCGACATCCGGCGACTATGCTTCCCTGACCATTAAGGAGGCTTCGTGAGAAAGACTGTCTTGTTTCTGTCCTGTCTTGCGGTCGTGGCTTTCGGCCGCATCATACCCGTGCCCGATTCGGCGGCCACTATCCAGGCCGGCCTGTCGCTGGCTCTTTCCGGCGACACCGTGCTGGTCAGCCCGGGCACGTACCCGGAGCACATCAATTGGCCGACGATTGAAGGCATCAAGCTGCTGTCCGTTGCCGGGCCGGAGTCGACCGTGATTGACGGCCAGTATGCGGGTGTCTGCCTGGTGATGAACTGGTCCGGCCTCAAGCGGGCGACGCTCGTCAGTGGGTTCACGTTCATCAACGGCTACGGCCCGGGCGGCGGGCCGGCCGGGATACTCATCGCCGGGGATGCCACCATCGCCGGCAACCGGGTCACGCGCTGCAACGGCATCGGTATCTACCTCGACGGCTACTCGCCGACTTTCAGCCCGCTGATAACCGGCAACGAGGTGGACGGGTGCTTCAAGGAAGTTGAGAACTACAACTACGGGTGCGGTATGTTCATCAACGGCGGCACCGGCACGCACCCGGAGATATGCTACAACTACATCCACGATGACACCCTGCGCAACAGCGCGCGCAACTACGGCGGCGGCATCTACTGTGATGCGGAAGCGCTCATCTACCAGAACCGGATAGAGGCGAACGTGCTCACTTCGGACACCAGCGCCAACTGCCGCGCCTATGGGGCCGGCATCTACGTCGAAATGAGCCGCCAGCCGGTCATCTTCGGTAATCTCATCACAGGCAACCGGTGCGCGACCGACGCGTGGAAGTACGGGGCGGGCATCAGGATGAACCTGTACGCCAAGCCGGTCATCGTCGGCAACACGATTACCGGCAACGTCTGCGCCGGGCCGCACATGTGGTCCGAAGGCGGCGGCATCTACAACGACATCGGCTGTACGACGTATGTGAGGAACAACATCATCTCCGGCAACCAGGCGACCAGCGGCTCCGGCATCTACAACGAATCAGGCTCGGGCGGCGTAATCAACACCTCGCACAACGACTACTACAACAACGCCCTGTACGGCTGCTCGATGGGAACGGGCGACATCACGCAGAACCCGCTGTTCGTCACCGGGCCGGGCGGCGCTTACTACCTGAGCCAGGTTGCCGCAGGCCAGGCGCAGAACAGCCCATGCCTCGACGCGGGGGACACTCTGTTCGCCACGTCGCCGCTCAACCTCGACTCGCTGTTCAGAACGTGGACCACGCGCACCGACTCAATCATCGACATGGCGCAGCTCGACATGGGCTACCACTACCCGGGCGGGATACTGCTCGGACTTGAGGAACGCACGACGCTCGACGCCAGGCCCATTGCGTCCATCAGTCCGAACCCGGTCGTGTCCGGCCGCGTCCGACTGACCGTAGGAGGGACATCCCTGTCCCGACCGGCCGTGCTTGCGTTCTACGATGCCGCGGGCCGCTGCGTCGGGGTTTGGAAACCCCTCCTACAGAACGGCACCGCGGGCCTCGACCTCCAGTCCCTGCCCGCCGGCGTCTACTGCTATCGAATCACTGTCGGCAAGGCGACCTACACCGGCCGAGTCGTGAAGCTGGACTGACCGGAACCCTTTGAACCGAAAAGGGCGCGGTCTCCCGCGCCCCTTCTGATTCTCAGATGACGTCAGTCGGTCAGCACGACCTTGCGGACGCTGACCGCTGACGGCTCACGGTTTGCGCTGACGGAAGGCCAGCCGCCCGCGCGGCCACCCGGCAGGGGCTGGCGTGTCTCCGTCTATCCGTCGTGACGCTCGGGTTACAGTACTCAGTTGGTCTTGAACCACCGCATCCCGCCGACCTTCTGGTAGCCCACCTCTAGCGTGACTTTTATCGCGTTGCCAGTGTTCTGCATGGAGATTACCTTCATCTTGCAGAAGTGGTCGTAGGGAGTCCACTGCCAGCTGTCGCTCAACCAAAGGGCGTAGACGTGGTCGATCTGAATAGCGAGCTGCGTTGAGTACCCTGTGCTGGCCGCGAAATCGAAGCCGTCGAAGTCGGTCGTGCCCGCGTCCATCAGCGTGTTAACCTTGGTGTTCTGAGGCCAGCCGTAGTCGCCTGCGTTAATGAGGCCGATCGGAGAGATACTCTGGTCGTCCGCAACGAAGTCCACGTATGGCTTGTTCGCGTCAGTGAGCATGTAGACCGTGCACATCCCATCCGTGGTGAAGCCGAAGCCGCACGGGTCCCACTGGTTCGGGTCACTGATGCCGTATACCGCGATCCCCTCTGAGACTACAGGCGTGAGGTCGATGTAGCTCTCGTCGCCCTTGGCAGTCGCGTGGTAGGCGCAGACCGAAATCTGGCGCGCGGGGCTCCCCACATCGAAGATAGTGTCTGTGGTCTTGGCCGCGGAGCCATCAATGGTAACGTGATAGCTGTCGGCCAGCTGGACCGGATGCCAAGTCAACCTAAGGACCGCGCCCTCACTCAATGGTGTGAGAGATACGACAGGTTTCGCTGGCGGCTCCACCCTTGTGATAGAAATGTTCAACGGCTCCGACCAGGCCGACGTGCCGCCCCGTGCGTCCTTGGCACGCACCATGATGCCGAACGTGCCGACCGAGTCGAAGACGTGCTGCTCCAGGAACTGTGAATCGCTCGCGACTGGCCCGCCCCAGTTGCCGACAGCGCCGCTCCAGTCGAACTGGAACCACACACTGTCGCCCAGCGGGTGAGTCGTTTTGGCCGTGAACGTGTAGGCGATGCCGGTGGTGCACGAAGCCGGTCCGGAAGGCTTCCCAGGCTGGTTCGGGGGCCGGAACCCTATCGAAACGACAATCGAGTCCGACCATTCGGATTCGGCCTCTTGGGTGTCCCGCGCCTTGACCTTCACGTGGTACACGCCGGAATCCGGGTACGAGTGGGTTCGCGTGACCTGCTGTCCGCTCGCATAGGTTGACGACCACTCGACCGCGCTCGTGTCGCCCCACGCGACGGTGTACGCGATTTCCTGATTCTCGGGGTCGCTGGACGAGAATGTGTAGGTAAGAGTTGCAGCGGGCTTTCCGAGCGTCGGGCCGCTGAGCTGAGGAACAGCCGGCGGACGATTCTTCTTGCAGCCCGTGAAAAACACGGCAAGGGTTAAACCACATACGACAAAGAGCACCGTCGTTCTACGCATCTTTCCTCCCATCAGATGGTCATGGAGCAACA
>CAIVTL010000432.1 GCA_903908785.1 Caldifarciminota bacterium
CCCGCGCAGTACACCTTGTTGTGCAGCAGGTTGTAGCAGACGGCGTCGGGCTCGCCATCAATCGTAACCGTGGCGCAGACCGTGTCGCCTGCGCAGTCGATGATCGTGACCGTGCCCTGGTCCTGGTTGGGCACGTAGACCTTGTTGTTCTGTGGGTTGTAGCAGAGAGCCCTTGGATAGTCTCCCGCCTTCACTGCTGCGACCACCTGGTTTGTCGCGCCGTCGATCACGATGATGGTGTCGGCGTAGAAAACCGCGCAGTATATCTTGTTGTTCTGGGCGTTGTAGCTGAGGGCAACGGCGCCGTACCCCGCGGGCACGGTGGCGACGACCGTGTCCGCAGCACCGTCGATCACGGTCACGTCGCCGCTGAACCGGTTCGCGCAGTAGATCTCGTTGTTCTGCGGGTTGTAGCAGAGGGCACAGGGTTGGTCGCCTGCGTCCACGGTGGCGACGACCGCATTCGTCGTCCCGTCGATCACCGTCACATTGCCGCCCAAGTTCGCGGAATACACTTTGTTGTCCTGCGGGTCGTAGCAGAGGGCCTGAGGGCTATCTCCTGTATTCACGGTGGCAACCGCCTGATTCGTGGCACCGTCAATCACCGTAACGTTGGCGCTGCCCAGGTTGGCGCAATACACCTTGTTGTCCTGCGGGTTGTAGCAGAGAACCCGGGCTTGGTCACCTGCGGCCACGGTGGCGACGACCTCGTAAGTTACGGCGTCAATCGCCGTCACGTTGTCGCCGCCCGCGTTCGCGCAGTAGACCGTGTTGTTCTGCGAGTTGTAACACAGCCCATGTGGTCCTGACAAATCCGGTAGGCAGATCGTCGCCTCCAACCACTGGGCATTGACGGACGAAAGCAAACAGCCTATGGCTAACAGTACAGACGCAAACTTCATCTCGCCTCCTTGTAGGATCACCGTGGACACGCCCCTGACTTGCTTGCACTTCCGATGCAAGCCAGTCTCAAGGTTGTCTGCACGGACTACGGATGTCACTGCTACCTCTGCATGATGGTATATCAACGCCGGTCGTTGTCAAATCGTGGCGGTCGGCCTGGGCGGGAGCTTGGCGCTCCACTTGTCGAAGGCCTTG
Organism: Caldifarciminota bacterium; assembly: GCA_903908785.1. Taxonomy (GTDB): domain Bacteria; phylum Hydrothermota; class Tepidihabitantia; order Tepidihabitantales; family Tepidihabitantaceae; genus UBA2258. The sequence continues at coordinate 1,099 of CAIVTL010000432.1, forward strand.
GCGATGATACCCGCGACATCGCGGGCCACCGCCGGGTCGTGCAGTTTCGGCACCGTGGCTTCAACCTCGGCCTGCCACTCCGGCGAGTCGGTGCCGTGCTCGTCCGCAATCGGAATCAGCCGGTCAATCCAGTAGTAGTAATACTCCTTGCCCTGGTGATGGGCAAGCCTCAGTTTGTCCAGGCGGGCGGCGACTGCCTGCACGGCCATCGCACGGATGTAACCCAGAGTCTTGTTGTGGTCCACTCCCGGCGCGACCTCGTCCATCGCCAGCCGCGTCTCAGCTTTCTCGACCTTCGGGACGTGCCCCGCCCGCTTGACGATTTCCTCCTCCGTCGGCTTCCAATCGAGTCGGCCCGACTGCTGCAACTCAGCGTGCGCGTCGTATGCGGCCTTGCGCAGCGCGGCCACGGTCCGGTCCGAGAACCCGTCTTCTCTTGCCCGGCGCTCGACCCGCGCCAGCGCGCCCTGCCTGCGCTTCTCGTTCGCGTAGTACCGGGTCAGGATTCCGAAGAACCGGCGCGCGTGATTGCAGGCGTGCTTCCGCTCGCTCCTCGGCACGTCGTTCGCGAGCCCGCGCATGGCCTCATACAGTTTCTGCTCGAACAGCTCGTTCCAGTTCGCGTGAATGAACGACCAGACAATCCGAAACACCCGCTGCTGGTCGGTCTCGACCCGCGGCTTCTTCTTCTCGGGCGGTGCCACGGCCTTCTTCTCCGGCTCGGCCGCGGCCTTCTCCTCCCGCTTCTCAGCAGTCGCCTTCTCCCATCTGAGCATCGCCCGCTGCTCCCACTTCGGAAGGCTCTTGAGCAACTCCGCGACCGCGGCATGGCCCTTCTGGGTGAGCACGGGCGATTGCGAGAGGTAGGCGTCGAGCAGGTCGGCCACGTCCTTGACCTTTGCCCCGCACCCCCGCAGAAAGTCCACAAGCAGGTTGACAGACGGATGCTTCAGTTCTCCCCTCTCCAGCTTGGCCAGCAGATTGAAAGACCCAGGCTGGTGCCGGTCCATGAGCAGGGCCAGGTCACGCAGGGAAAGGTTTCGCCGCTTGCGCAGCTCGCGCAACCTCGCCCCGAATTCGGGCGTGAAGACGAACGTGGTCTTGGTGTGTTTCATCGATGCCTCGATTCAGGTCTGTATCCAATGAAGGATACACGCCGCCAGCCCGATTTTCAAGTGTATCCGCCTGATGCGCAAGGCGTTAGGCACGGAGCGTAGAACTCAGAACCCCGCCCCCTCCGCTGCTCTCCCCGTAGTCCTCTCCGCTGTCCTCCCCGTAGTCCTCTCCGCTGTCCTCCCCGTAGTCCTCTCCGCTGTCCTCTCCGTAGTCCTCTCCGCAGTCCTCTCCGCAGTCCTCTCCGCAGTCCTCCCCGCAGTCCTCTCCGTAGTCCTCTCCGCAGTCCTCCCCGCAGTCCTCTCCGTAGTCCTCCCCGCAGTCCTCTCCGTAGTCCTCCCCGCAGTCCTCTCCGTAGTCCTCTCCGCAGCCCTCCCCGCAGTCCTCTCCGCTGTCCTCTCCGTAATCCTCTCCGCAGTCCTCTCCGCTCTCCTCCCCATCGTCCTCCCTGCCGTGCTGACCGCAACGGCAAGGGCGGCCGCGGGGCCGCCCTTGAGTTTCGCTCTCGCTCTAGTCTATCTGACCACGAGCTTGCGGGAGAGGTTCTTGCCGCCGGCTTGGAGTCGGCAGAAGTAGACGCCGCAGGCGACAGTCTTGCCCGCGTCGTCGGTGCGGTTCCACGTTGCCTGTCCGGCGCCCGCCGGCAGGGTTCCGCTGGCGAGGGTCTTCACCAGCTTGCCCGCGAGGTCATAAACCGCGAGCTTTGCCCGGCCCGTTGCCGGGAGGCTGTAGCTGATTGTGGTACGGAACCGGAACGGACTGGGCGCTGCCCCGCGCAGTTCGGCCCGGAGCACGGGCTGCGCGGACGGCCCGCTGATTCCGGACGTGCCCCACGCCGCCCATTCGATGGCCTGCTTGAGCAGTCGCCGGCTATCCACTCCCGTGTAGTACGGCTGGTTACCATAGCCGAATTCGCCGAAGTAGATCGGCCCTAGGTAGACCGAACGCCCGGCATCGACCTCGCGCGCCACGATTGACGCCTGGCCGGTCGCGTCGCTGTAGTCGCCGAGCATGGTCGCCCCGGGCTGGGGCCCGGCGTTGGGATACTCGCCGTAGCTGACGACACTGAAGTCGTTCACGCCCTGCGTGACCGGGTGCATGTTGTCGATGATATGCACGTCGCCGGATTGAGCAAAGCTGTAGCCGCTGCCGCAACTGACCGCCATTATCGAGTCCATCTGCCAGGCGCTCTTGCCGGCGATGCCGTAGACTATCCAGCCCGCGCCGACGAACCCGCCGCCGTTCCGCACCCAGTCTTTGAGCGCGGATTCGTAGGTCAGGAAGTCGTTGTCGCCGTAACCGACGTCGCCGGTGACGACAACGCTGTAGTCCGCCAGTTCGGACGGCTCGTCAATCTCGTCGCCGGAGACAATCGAGTCTTCCCAGCCTTCTTCGTCGCAGAGCGCCTTGATTTCGTAGCAGGCGTTGGGCGGGGTTCGGCCGACCGACCCGGCCGCGATTTCGATTGCCACCTTCATGACGGTGGACGAGGCAATGGTCGAACGGCTGATGGTGTCGTTCGCGGGGTTCTGGTCGGTGTCGCAGTTGAGGAACATGGTCACGACGTACGTGGTGCTCTCCGGCCCGACGTTCCAGGCCGGGAAGGTCGCGCTCGCGGACCCGCCGATTGCCACGCTGTCGACCTCGACGCTCTCGGCGTAGACCTGCGTGCCGGACGACTCGACGATACAGGTGACCTCAAAGCCGGTCTCGACATAGTCGCCGACGTCGTGGATGAACCCGATGGGCGTGAACGCCTGGTTGGCCCGCACGTGCGA
>CAIVTL010000433.1 GCA_903908785.1 Caldifarciminota bacterium
ATGACCAGTCAATGACCAAACACGGAGCCGCTCAAAGCCTCGGCTTCTTGACCTCCAAGACAGACGGAGCTATACTGCCGTTGAGGTAGAATGTGAGCACGAGTATCCAAGACATCCTCCGCGAGCTGCGCCGGCGGCTCGAAGCCCTCTACGGCAACCGGCTGGTGAAAGTCATCCTGTTCGGCTCACAGGCGCGCGGCGACGCCTCGCCGGACTCGGACATTGATGTGGCCATCGTTCTTGATGGCGCTGTGGACCCCAACGTCGAGATTGACCGTGTCGTGCCGATAACCGCTCAACTCTCGCTTGAGAATGACGTCCTGATTTCCTGTGTCTACATATCGGCCGCCCGCTACGCTTCCGACGGAGGCCTCCTGTTCCTCAACCTGCGAAGCGAGGGAATCGCTGTATGACCGACAAGCAGGCCGCGCTGCTTGAGAAGGCCAAAGCGAGCCTCGATGGCGCCCACGCCTTGCTCCGCATCAGGCTCTACGGCTTCGCCGCTTCCCGGGCATACTACACCATGTTCTATGTCGCGGAGGCCCTGCTGCTGGACCGACAGCTTGAGTTCTCAAGCCACGCCGGCGTGATATCTACCTTCGGCAAGGAATTTAGCAAGACCGGCCAGATACCGCCCGAGTATCACCGCTTCCTCGTCGACGGCCAGGACCGCAGGCTGATGGCGGACTACGAAACCGGAGTCGAGGTTTCATGCGAGAAGGCGGAGGACGTGATGTCGCACGCCCAGCAGTTCCTCGACCTGGCGCAGAAGATGCTCGGCTCGCCTCAACACGGAGGCTGACACGAGGACTCAGCGCGGGTCTGGCCCCCCGCGCATTGCGTACACCGCGCTACCGCTAGCGGCGCAGCTCTCGGAGGACCTTCTCCGCCAGCGCGGGGCCGAGGCCCTTCACCTTCGCAATCTCCTCAGCGGTTGCCAGCCTGACCTTGTCCAGCGAGCCGAAGTGCTGGATGAGCGCCTTCTTTCGCGCCGGCCCGATGCCGGGAATATCGTCCAGCTCTGACTCGACCATCTTCTTGCCGCGCAGCTTCCGGTGGAAGGTGATGGCGAACCGGTGCGACTCGTCGCGGATGCGCTTCAGCAGCTTGAGCGCGGGTGACGTCACCGGAATCGTTATCTCCCGGCCGTCGTTGAAGTAGAGCGTATCAGTCTCCTTGGCCAGCCCGAGAATCGGCAGGTCGGCGTCGAACCGGCCGTAGGCCTTGACCGCAGCCGAAAGCTGCCCCTTGCCGCCGTCAACCAGCACCAGGTCCGGCAGCGGCCGGTTCTTCTCCAGCAGGCCGCGCACCCGGCGCGACAGCACCTCTTCCATCATCGCGAAGTCATCCGGCCCATGGACCGTGCGTATCTTGAACAACCGGTACTGCTGCTTGGTCGGCCGGTCGTCCCGGAACACGACAATCGAGCCGACCGCGTTCGTACCCTGCGTGTTCGATATGTCCACGCCCTCAATCATCCGCGGTACGGTCGCAAGTCCGAGTATTTCGGCCAGTTCGCGGTTGCCGGCGGGCACCCGCTCCTCGGGCCGCAGTTCCACCAGCGCCTTCTCGGCATTGGCCCGCGCCAGCTCGGTCAGCCGCACCTTGTCCCCGCGCTCCGGCACGACGATTCTCACCTTCCGACCCCGCTTCTCGGCAAACAGCGCCTCCAGCACTTCCGCGTCGTCGATCGCGCTCGGCAGGATTATCTCGTCGGGGATGTCGTGCGTGTGGGTGTGAATCGAACGGATGACGGTCGAAAGTATCTCTGAGTCCGGCGCATCCTCACCGACGGTCAGCGGGTACTCCTCGCGCGACACAATCTTGCCCTCGCGCACCCGGAACAGCGCCGCGACCGCGGCCCGCGCGCCTCTTGCCAGCCCGATGATGTCGCGGCTGGTCTTGTCCTGCACCACGGCCTGCTGGTCCTTCCTGATTTCGCGCAGGGCCATCAACTGGTCCCGCAGCCCGGCCGCGACTTCAAAATCCTCGGCCTGCGACGCGGCCCACATCCGCTGTTCCACCTGCTCGGTCAGTTCGTCCGACCGTCCGGAAAGGAAACGAATCACGTCCTTCACCTGCTCGGCATACTGTTCCTGCGTCACCTTGCCGGTGCACGGCCCGGTGCAGCGGTTCAACTCGAAGTTGAGGCAGGGGCGGACGAATTGGCGAGTGACGAGTGACGAGTGCCGATTCCCAACTTCTGACTTCTGCACTCTGGCTTCTGCACTCTGACTTCGCCCGAACCCTTGTGTCTGCATGTTTTGGCGGTGAGACTCCGGGCCTGTCTTGGCGGTCTTGGCGTCCTTGGCGGTTGTCTCGTCCGGTTCCGCGTTTGGGGTTTGGGATTTGGGATTTGAGATTTCCGCCCTCGGCGGCAGGTCCCGCTTGCAGGTGCGCAGCCGGAATATGCGCTTCACTCCTCTGAGTGCTTTGCGCAGCTCCCGCGCCGAAGTATAGGGCCCGAAGAAAGCCGACTTGTCGTCCCTGATGTTCCGGGTCACGTAGATTCGCGGGAACGGCTCGGCCGCGGTTATCCTAAGATAGGGGAACTTCTTGTCGTCCCGCAGCCGCACGTTGTAGCGTGGCTTCTTGAACTTGATGAAGTTCTCTTCAAGCACCAGCGCCTCGACCTCGGAACGGGTGATGACCGTCTCAAGGTCGGTAACCTTACTCACGAGCGAACGCAGCCTCGGGCTTTCCTGCGGCTGCGTGTATGACTTCAGCCGCTCGCGCAGGCTCCGTGCCTTGCCGACGTAGAGCACACGGCCGTTGGCGTCCTTCAGTAGATACACACCCGAGCCATCGGGCGCCGACGCCACTTTGTCCGCGAAGCTCACAGTGCTACGGGTGAAGTCCGAAATCCGAAGCTCGAATGTCGAATCAATGTCCCAATGACCAAATGACGAAAGAGAAGCCCGGCCTTCGACCTTCGAGCTTGAATCGTCATTCGGACTTCGTCATTCGTGCTTCATTAGGAATTAGGAATTGGCAATTAGGAATTGCGTGGTCAACCCTTGACCACGCCCAGCGGCCTCATCCTCGCCACCTTGCGCGCAATCCCGGCGCGTGAGCACACGTCCACGACCTTGTCCACGTCCTTGTACGAATCCGGCACCTCCTCGCGCAGCACTTCCTTGCTGGCGGCCATCACGACGATGCCCTTGGCATTCAACTCCTGCGCCACATTCCGGTGCGCTGTCTCCCTGAGCGCGCGGGTGCGGGACCAGACCCGGCCCGCGCCGTGGCAGGCCGAACCGAACGTATCGCGCTCCGCAATCGCGGTTCCGAGCATCAGGTATGAACTCGTGCCCATGTCCCCGGGAATCAGGACCGGCTGGCCAAGGTGCCGGTAACGCGCCGGGGTCGCCTGGTCGCCCGGGCCGAACGAGCGGGTCGCGCCCTTCCGGTGCACACACAGCTTCACGCGTTCCTTGCCGACCATGTGCTGCTCGAACTTGGCGATATTGTGCGCCACGTCATAGACCTGACTCATGCCCAACTGCTCCACTGTCATCCCGAGCACCTGCGCGAACGCCTCGCGCACCCAGTGCGCAATCGCCTGCCGGTTCGCCCACGCGTAGTTGGCCGCGCAGACCATTGCGCCGAAGTATTTCCTGCCCTCCGGCGAATCAATCGGCGCGCAGGCCAGTTGCCGGTCCACCAGCTCGATGCCGTACTTCTGCGATACCGCGCCCAGCGTCTTCACATTGTCGTCGCATATCTGGTAGCCGAGGCCGCGCGAGCCGGTATGAATCATCACGGTTACCTGGCCCAGCTCGATGCCGAGGTCCCGCGCAGCTTTCGCGTCGAATGTGTCGGTTACTTCCTGAATCTCAAGGAAATGATTGCCTGCCCCGAGCGTGCCGAGCTGCGGCATCCCGCGCTCGAACGCGCGCGAGGAAACCCCGGACAGGTCCGCCCCGGCCATCTGGCCGTGCTCCTCGGTGTACTCAAGGTCCTCGTCAGTACCGTACCCATGCTCCACTGCCCAGCGCGCGCCGTGCGTCAGCACCTGCGCCACCTCGGTCTGAGAGATGCGAATCTTCCCCTTGGAGCCCACGCCGGACGGCACGTTGTTGAACATCGCCTTCACCAGCTTCTCGAGCAAGGGACTCGCCCCGGTTCGCCCCTCGTTCTTCGTTCCTCGTTCCTCGTTCTTCGGGTCGTGTCCCGCTCGGCGCGGATAGAAGTCCTCCCGCGTCAGCTTGGTCCGCAGCAGCCGCACGCCGCAGTTAATGTCGTAGCCCACGCCGCCGGGCGAAACCACGCCTTCGCCGGTCTCGAATGC
>CAIVTL010000434.1 GCA_903908785.1 Caldifarciminota bacterium
CCCGGGCCTCGGTGAATATCTGACGCAGATGGAGTTCCGAATCACCAAACCACTTGCTCAGTATTTCTGGTCCTCTGACTGAGATGAAGTGGGCTTGGACTTCGTGAGCAACGGCTTTGGCGATGAGGGTCTTGCCGCACCCCGGTGGGCCATAGAGCAACACCCCGCGATGGGACTCTATGCCGAGGTGCTTCAGGACATCAGGTCGCTTCAGCGGCAGCTCAATGACTTCGCGTACCATCGTGACGATCTCGTCAACTCCACCGATGTCCTGAAACGACACGGCGGGGACTTGCCGGGTCTTACGCGCATCACTCAGACCCGGTGTATCTGCGTCAGGCCCGTCCAGTCGAAACCCGATGGACAGACTCTCCATTGGCTTGAACTTCGACGCAATACCCACAGCGCTAGGCGACGAAGGCTCGACAGATCGCCCGTCGACGGACACCACGTACCATTCGTGGTTCGCGTTGGTGTCGATAGTGTCTGGAAGGGTGTGCAACTCCGGCAAGACGTTGGCTATGTCAAATGCTGGACAGAGCCAGAGTCCTCTGGAATCCGCCTCGCGCACCAGCACCTTTTGGACTGCATCCTTGTCTATTCGCCAGACACCTTCGGAGGCGAATTGCCCGAAATGGTACCAGCATGAGTACGACCTCGGGTCGCTTAGCCCACCCCAGGTTGGCTCCTGCGTTCGTCTCAACTCCTTGAGGAGTCGACATCCCCAGCTCCCGTCATGTACGGATACGCGGCAGAATACATCTGCACGCGGTGACTTCTGCAGGCTTTCCCAGCACTGTGCGACTTGGACGTACCCGTTGAGGGATTGGGGGTCCAGCGGCTTGCCATTCAGCGTTACCTCAGATCGTTTCCAGTAGGAGACCATGTGCCAGACCGACTGCCACTCCTGTAGCCGCTTCACAAATGACTCGGCTGAGATGGGTAACTCGTTCAGTTCGGAGGCTTGCGTCGTCGGCCTGAATCCACCGAAGGCGGTGGCTGCACGAAGCGCCCGCGTGTAACTCGGGGACCTAGACACACCGAACCGTATCACGAGTGTGAATGGACGTTCGGAAGCAGCTATTGTCGGAGTTGCCGCAGGTGGCGTCCTATCGGTCATGTCGATTTCCTGGGCAGGCTCGTGGGCATCTTGGTTGCCTCGTCTGCGGGATTGGAGGCGGGCGGGCGCGTTGTGTCAAACGTGCGGTTCCTCATGGAAATGTCTCGCGTTGGTCGGCGGCCGACACTAGTTCAGATGAACTCTCGCGGCGGCCTCTCGGAAGGCAGCCAGCTTGTTAACCCCGAGGCAGACGCTATACATCACCGGGATTGTGAGGATGGCGTCCAGTCCTTCCAGTACGGCCGAGACTGTAGGCTGGAACAGAAAGACACCTGCCAGCAGGCCGACCGTCGCGGATATGGCGAAGAGCGCCGTGGGCATCTTCGGTAAGCTGACGCCCTCACGGTCGCCAAGGCGGGTAGCGTTCTTGTTGTAGTCGACGGCCCACCCGATGTATGCAATGAATGACCACACCAGGTTGAAAACTGGAATGAACATGTATCCGACCGCGGTACCGGGCGATGTACGTGCGTCAGGTCCCTGAATGGCCTTCCACATTCGGTATAGGGCAACAAGGGCTACGATGCCTGCGAACAGGTACAGAGCGCCTGCGACCACGAGGGTCGCAACGTTGCCCTGCGCGGCGAAGTACAGTATCAGTGCGAGTGCCTGTCCACCGAACATCATTGTGATGTACCCGCCAGCGGACATCCGAGGAGGAGGCCACGCCGGCTGCCGGTGAGTCGCCACTGGCGGCGAGGAGGCAACGGGCGGGGCTTGCGCGCCCTGCGCTTGAGGCTGGGGTGCGGGTGCTGCGCCCGCCGCTGCAGTCGTAGCGGGTGATTCTATCTGGTCAACACGGTGCCAGAGTTCGTCTCCGAACAAGGCGGGGCTGAGTGCGTAGGCGGAGCCCGGCACGGTGCCGTCTCGAATCCCCTGTCTGAATTGCGCAAGAGTCATTTCCATGTCGTTGCCGTCATGCTTCACTTTCACCATGCCGAAAATCCTCCTAATGACTCGCGACTCTAGCGGTCATCTTGCTTATCACATCCCGGCTGCGGACGAGGGTCCGGAGTCCGTGGCGGACATCACGGAGCGCCCGGTCTGGAAGTCGGAGGCGCATGAACAGGTACGCTTGTCAGCCTGATGGACTCCGTGTCGTGTCACCGTTTCTCCGTCCTACTGCTAGTCTCTGCCTCTCCACGGCAGATGCGGCGTGACGCGGGATTCGACTTTGGGCACTTTGCGGGTCCCGGTTTGCTCTTGTCGAAGCTTCACCACGGGAACCGTCTCGGAGTGATTCTCATAGCGGGGCTCACGCGTCGTCGTGGCTATCTGGTATGCAACCACGACCTTGTTGAGCATCGATGGATTGTACAGCTCCAGGTAGTACATCTTCCCTGACGGCAGGTCGCGTGGAAACAGCGCGTCCGAGACCTTCTCTCCTTTGTCGTAGGACCGGAACTCTTGACCAGCGTTGTAGTAGTTTCTACCATCGTCATCAACGAGGTAGTACGTGAAAGCACCGTCTCCGGAGTTTGAGACAGACGAGACGAGTCCCATGGCACGCCCAACGCAGCCCCAACTTCCGGAACGAACACGGCCGCGGTCTTTGCTGTTTCCCACTGGCGTCGTGATTCCTCTTGGAGTTTCTGCAACCGTTCCATGTCCGTGAAGAGCGCAAACCCGACCTTGCCGGTGCTGTTATCCGGGACGTAAAAGTTGACCTCTGATTTGTCAGACCCGGACTGGAGGATGCCCCGATAGAGGGTTGTGGCTCCTTTCTTGAGGTCAGCCGGCTTCACGTCGTACAGAGTGTCAGTCCACTTGTGCAGTTCGTACGACGTATCCTTGACGGTCTTGTATACGGGTTCGTTCACCCAAGTCGTCTCATGCGAAGTATCCGCCTTGAATGTTGCATCGAAGCTCGCATATTTCTTCTGCGCTGGGATTCTGGCCGCAGTGACAGAGTAGAGGTTCGTTCTGTGTCCGGAGTGATTCTCGATGGAGAGCGTAAATGCACCGCCCTTGTCGGTGAAGTAGAGAATCTCGGGTTTGGTTTGCTCGTAGACCGATGTAACGACGTCTCCGCGCCAGACGCTGATCGCCGCTCTGCCGACGTTGTCGCCCTTTCGCAGAAAGACGTCGCCCAGCCCTCCGAGACAGCCGCACGACGAGCCGACTTGGCGAAGGCACGAGGCTTCCACCTTGAGGCTGTCGCCGGGTGCCAGGATGAAGTCATGCGTCCATGTCTTTGCCTGTTCTAGCGTGATTTCAGTCTGCAGGAACGTGGCGGGCGCATACGACAGCAGTACTAGGCAGAGAATTGTGGGCATCTAGGCCTCCTTGTCCGTTGATACTCGCGCTTCAAGCACCCAGCGAGTCTACTGCTTGTAGTTGAGAACCATGTCGGTCTGCACGTGCCTCGGCAAGACCGTCGAAAACCTGTTGGACACCACCAGGTAGTATGTGCCAGGTTCGCGCATGTGCACGTTCAGCGTACCGGTCGTCGTCTTGCCCGAGTTGTAGTACGCGGACACGTCGTGGTTGTTGCTCCAATTCGTGAAACCGTCGCTGTCGAGCACGAGGACCACGATGCTGTTGGCCAGCCCACCGCGTGCGGTGAAGTGGCCGGTGATTGTGACGTCTTTCATACGCGGCGTGACCGTCACAGAGTAGTAGTGGTACTCGCCCGCGTTCACCGTAACGTCGTCGTGGACGATGTCCCGCGTGTATGCCTGAGTCGCGGGTTCCTGCTGCCCTGACCCGCCTTGTCCGGCCTGTTCAGTCTTCTTCCCGCTGATCTTCTCCGCAAGCACGTTGGCGAGCTTCTCCGGCACCTGCACCTTGCAGGCGACGAGGGGAATCAGCAGCGCGACCAGCAAAAGGGCGAGAATGGTCAGTCTTTTCAGCATCTCAATCCTCCTTTGCCGCAAGGGGCGGCGATAGACGCATCTAACCGCACTCAGGATAAGCCTCGGCCAGCCGAAGTCAAGCCTAGCAGCACCGCCCAGCGCGGGCGTTGTCGCCGGAGGCGAGGTTCCGGACGCGACGGGCGCTGCGGCGGGGCTCTGCCCGACGAGCTACTTCTTCGGCGCGTCGATGTTGAAGACTTCCTTGCGGATTGTGGCAAGGACTTTCGGGTCGCAGCCTCTTGACGCCCACTTATCTAGAAGTACCTGGGCAGCCATCGCAAAGCTCTCGCCGGTGATGTTCTGCTGACGCGTCAGTTTGTAGAGCTGCCGGCCGAAGTTCAAGTA
>CAIVTL010000435.1 GCA_903908785.1 Caldifarciminota bacterium
ATGTCAAGCCATGCTTGATTTCTGCCTTAGCTGGTGGCGCATGATTTGGGCGAGATGGCGGTTTTCGTCGTACACGGTTTGGTCGCGCCAGATGGCAAACGCTATCTTCATCAGCAGGTTCGCCAGACAACGCAGGGTGACATCAAGAACTGTCCAGTATTTCATGCTCTCCGTAATAACTACGCAGATGACGCAGATGGAAAGGGACGAGACTCAAGAGACCAAGGGAACGAGCGGGCGGATTCCGCTACTGGAAACTGGTCACTGGTCACTGGAAACTCGCGCTCCTGCGCGCCATCTGCTTGACTTCACATGCTCGGATGTTACCATCTCTGTGTGGACGTTCACCGAATCGCAACAGGAGGCAGTCATGTATCGTAGCCGACTGGCATTCGCACTGGTCATGACCGCATTGGCCGCAATCCTCTTGCCCTCTCCCCTCCCCGCCCAAATCACCTTCCAGCGAACCTACGGCAGCCCGTACAATGACCGAGTATTCTCGATCCAGCAAACAGCTGACAGCGGCTACATCCTCACCGGATGCGCTGGGGTGTTCGGTACGGACAGCCATGACGTCTATCTCGTCCGCACCGGGGTCAGCGGCGACACCATGTGGACAATGACGCTCGGCGGGGTGTACGACGATGACGGAAGCGCGGTCCAACAGACCACCGACGGCGGCTACGTTGTCGTCGGCTGGACATCTTCCTTCGGCGCAGGCAAACGCGACGTCTACCTTGTCAAGACCGACGGACGGGGCGACACCCTGTGGACGAAGACCTTCGGTGGAGCGGCCTGCGACGCAGGATACTCGGTCCAGCAGACGGACGACGGCGGCTACATAGTCGCCGGCTTCACCGAATCCTTCGGCGCGGGCAGACAGGATGTCTGGCTTGTCAAGACGGATCGCGGCGGCGACACGTTGTGGGCCAAGACGTACGGCGGCTCGGGCGTGGACTGCGGTATGTCAACCCAACAAACGGCCGACGGCGGCTTCATTGTCGCCGGCTACAAATGGTCGGCTCGGATCACTGACTGGGACATGTGCCTAATCAAGACCGACGCCGACGGCGACACACTGTGGACCAAAGCGTATGGTGGTGCAGAAGACGATTGGGGCTACTCAGTCCAGCAGACTGCCGACGGCGGCTACATCGTGGCGGGCGTCACTTGCTGCTACGGCGACCGAGGGTACGACGCTTACCTCGTCAAGACCAATACGAATGGCGATGTCATGTGGACGAGGACATTCGGCGACGCCGACTACAATTGCGGCTGGTCCGTTCGGCAGACCTCCGACGGTGGCTACGCTGTCGTCGGAACAGCTGCACCGTTCGGTCCCGGATCCAACCGGGCCATTCTCGCAAAGACAGACGCTGACGGCAATATCGCGTGGACGCGGAGCTTCGCGGGCGCCGACAACGCCTTCGGTAGGTCAGTCGAACAGACAGCCGACGGCGGCTACGTTGTCGGCGGCTTCACGTGGCTCTCCGGCGAGAACGACTACGATGCCTACCTCATCAAAACCGACTCGCTCGGCAGGGTTGGGGTCGAGGAACCCGAGACGCCGCGAGCCCACGCCTCTGCCCTCTCGCTCTCCTGCAAGCCAAATCCGTTCCGCACGCACACGGCTTTCAGCTTACAGCTTGCGGCTGACAGCCCGGCGGAGCTTGCGATATTCGATGCTTCAGGCCGTCGCGTGCGGAAGTTCACCGTGAACCGTGAACCGTACACCATCTGGGACGGAACGGATGAACTGGGCCGCGGACTGCCGTCGGGAACGTACTTCGTGCGCCTCGCCGCAGCAGGCCAGCACGCCACCGCGCGCATCGTGCTGCAGCG
>CAIVTL010000436.1 GCA_903908785.1 Caldifarciminota bacterium
CGGGCCCGAGATGGATTACTAGACAAACCTCTGATTCTCAGCCGCGCCTCCGGAGACGGGGGCGCGGCTATTTTTTGTGTGCCGAGCATGTTCGACAGCTCGGGGGTGCAAGTCCCCTCTACAACCTGATGGAGGTGAAGTAGTAGCGAAGCGCAAGGGCGTTCCGGCGACGGAGGGTCTGAAAGAAGCGTGGAGCAATCGTACGAGCCGATGTACAAGAACCGGATCTGAGGCAAACGGTGTCGGGCGAGCGGGCGAATGACCGCGAAGCCCATATCCATCAAGGGCACTGGTTGTAAATCCGGCGGTTGCGTGCGGAAGGCAGTCGAGCTTACCTCGGGAGATCTGCCGTTTGTCTCGGGGTACCCTCTGGGTCCGGGACTGAGGGTGGAGCGATCCATTCTGACCGGGCGGCAGAAGTCAGCAGCGGGCGTAGTAGTCCGGCGACGGATGAAGGCCCAAACGGTCCTCCGCAAGGAGGGTAATGGGAGTGGTGAGTAAACAGCGCGACTCATGGGCGACAAGCGGCAGAAGAACCAGCTAGTGTTGGCCTTCATGGAGGAGTATAGGGGTGAAGCCCCGAAGGGCCTCCAGGAAGGGACCGAATCGTCTGCGGGAAAGCGCGGGATCGAAAGCCCGGCCATCACCGAACAGTTGATGGAGGAAGTCTGCGGGCGGGAAAACTGCAAGCAGGCATTGAAGCGAGTCAAGGCCAACAAGGGGAGTGCTGGCGTGGATGGGATGACCGTCCAGCAGTTGCCAGAGTACCTGAAGCAGCATTGGCCAGCCATCCGGGAGCAGTTGTTGAGCGGGACCTATAAGCCGCAGCCGGTGAGACGGGTGGAAATCCCCAAGCCGGACGGAGGGATACGAAAGCTTGGTATCCCGACGGTGTTGGACCGATTCATCCAGCAGGCGGTGATGCAGGTGCTGCAAGGCAAGTGGGACCGGACGTTTTCCAATCACAGCTACGGGTTTCGACCCGGACGCTCGGCGCATCAGGCGGTGGAGCAAGCGCAACAGTACATCGCGGAAGGACATCGCTGGTGTGTGGACTTGGACCTCGAGAAGTTTTTCGACCGGGTCTCGCACGACAAACTGATGGCCAGAATCGAAACCAGGGTCGGCGATCGGCGACTGCTGACGTTGATCCGGACGTTTCTGAAAGCCGGGGTGATGGAAGGCGGGCTGGTGAGTCCGGTGGATGAGGGGACGCCGCAAGGCGGTCCGTTATCGCCCTTGCTCAGTAATATCGTGCTCGACGAGTTCGACCGGGAGTTGGAGCGGAGAGGTCTCCGGTTCGCGCGGTACGCGGACGATTGTAACGTGTACGTTCGCAGCCGGCGGGCAGGGGAGCGAGTGATGGCGAGTATCACGCGATTCATCACGACGAAGCTCAAGCTCAAGGTGAACCAGCAGAAGAGCGCGGTGGCACGGCCATGGGAGCGAAAGTTTCTGGGCTTTGGTTTCACGGCGAATCGGACACCAAAACGGCGGTTAGCGCCGAAAGCGGTGATCCGGTTCAAAGAGAAGGTTCGGGAATTGACGCGACGGACGCGAGGTGTAAGCACGGAACGGATGGCCGAAGATCTGAGCCGCTATTTACGGGGCTGGATTGGCTATTTCGGGAAGTGCCAGACGCCTTCGGTGCTGGAGGACCTTGAAAAGTGGTTCCGGCGCAGGCTGCGGTCTGCGATCTGGAAGCAGTGGA
>CAIVTL010000437.1 GCA_903908785.1 Caldifarciminota bacterium
CGGGTTCAAGCCCAGCGCCTGGGGACTAGTGATGGCGCTGAATGAATCCGCCACATCGACCGTCGTTTCGAGCATCTGTCCATAAAGGCCGCCCGCCGCCAGCAGCGCGAGCGCCACGAGACATACGTTCCTTCTCACAATACCTCCTTATCTCTGAATGACGACCTTGCTGCAGCCTGCGGCTGACAGCTCACGGCTGACAGCCCGGACAAAGTAGACGCCGGTCGAGATGCACGAGACATCGTTTGCACCGGGCCGCAGGTCAAGTACCTTGCGGCCGGAGATGTCCAACAACTCGCTTCTCGCCTCTCGCTTCTCGCCTCTCGCTTCCACGAACAGCACGCCGCGCACGATGGTCGGGCCGGGCCTCATCCTTCCGCCTTCATCCTTCATCCTTTCCTCGACGCCGAGCGTGACATCGGTCATCCAGCAGGACGCGCCGCGCGTCCCGGCAATCAGGACGTCGCCGCCGCGGTACGCGAATTCGAGGCACGAGACGCGGTTGCCCTCCAGCCCGGCGTTGATGCTGTACCAATTCGCCCCGCCGTCGGTAGAGAGGACTGCCCCGCTGTCTCCGCCTGCCGCCACCGTGTCACCGTTGTCCGAAAGGAACCGCACCGAACGGAACCCGGCCCCGGCGTCGGCGTTGGTCCAGGTCCCTCCCGCGTCGGTCGTGCGGAACAGACCGCCTGGCGTCGCGGCAATGACGATGCCCGCGTCATCAGGGCTTACCGCCAGCCCGAAGACCGTGTCCGTCGGCGAGTTTGCAGTTCCTGCCCACGTGCTGCCCAAGTCAGTCGAGCGATAGACCGCGCCCGAGCCGCTCACCTGCCCGCCGGCATACACGGTTCGCGCCTCGGAAGGAGCAAGCGCAAGCGCGTAGCAGAAGTCGGCCGCGCCCGACGAGCAGATGAACCGCGTCCAGTTCCGACCCGAGTCACGCGATACCGAGACTCCGAAGCCGCCCGACGTAACCTGCCCACCGGAGATGATGACGTTCGCGCTATCAGGATGACCGATGAGACAGCCGCCATCGTTGTACCACGCTGAGTCAATCTGTGTCCAGACGGCACCGCCGTCCGAGCTCACGAAGAGCTCGGCCGTGCCTCAGCCTGCGCCTTCGAGCGCGTAGAGCCGGTCACCGCCCGGCCCTTGAGTCAGCCCGATGCCGCAGATGTTGCCGCACGACAGGAAGTCCGTGCACTTCTCCCAGGTTGAGCCCGCGTCGAGCGACTTGTACACGCCGACTCCGGCGACTTCGAGGTAGATATGCTCGCGGCTCCAACGCGGCACGCTGATTGTCGAAATGTCCGCGCTGTAGATGCCGGTGTTCCGCGAGTTCCAGCTCCCGCCGCGGTCGGTCGATTGCCTCACGCCGGCCGCGGTCGGGCACCAGACGCCGTCCCCAAGCCCCGGGTCAGCAGTCAGCCCGCCGAAGCGGGCCGACGGAGTGATGCGCGCCATCGGCAGCCACGTCACGCCCGCGTCGGTCGTTGCGAAGCAGGCTTCGGCTGTGTCGTATCCGTAGGCATAGGCTTTGGCCGGGTCGACCGGGCTGAAGTCGATGCTCATCACGAACTGCGGGCCGCTGATTTGAACCCAGTTCGCGCCCGCGTCGGTCGTGCGGAACATGCCGTACACACTCCCGGCGCAGACGATACCGGGGTCGCCGTGGCTGGCCGAGAGCGCCAGCACGATGTCGTCGTGCGAGAATCCGCTGGAGCGCGACTCCCACGTCGCGCCCGCGTCGGTCGAGACAAACACCTGGCCGTACTCCCCGCCGAGGAAAATCGTGCCCGAGTCCACTGCGCTCACGTCCAGCACGTAAATCGAACCGGTATCATCGACCACCGGCTGCGCGTTCCACGTGGCACCGTGGTCGGTCGAAACGCCGAACGCGGGAATGCCGATGGAATCGTAGTAGGCTCCGGCAACGTAGACCCGGCCCGATACGAACGGGTCGCAGCCGATGGCCGAGGCGCTGAACGGCACGACTCCAAACTGCCACGTCGCGCCGGCGTCAGTCGAATGCCCGACCGAGTTGCCGCCATCGAGCGAATAGACGGTCATCGGGTCGAACGGGTCAACAACCACTGCGGCAACGCGCGACACTCCGCCGACGCGCAGCCACGCAGCGCCGGCATCGGTTGTACAGTAGACCGGCAGCACCGTATCGTTGGCGTAGAGCACGCTGAAGAGCGTGGTCGGCTGGCTCGGCGCTATCGCCAGCGCCATCACGTTCCCGCCATCCGGCCCGATGGGAACCCACGCCGCGACCGCAACGGCCGCGACTGCTGAAAGAAACACTATAGCTCGTATCAAGTCTGCCTCCTATTTCTGAATGATAACCTTGCGGACGGTGACGGCTGACGGCTTACAGCTCACGGCCGACAGCTCGCGGACAAAGTAGACCCCCGGCGCGAGCGCAGAGACATAGTTCGGGCCGGGCCTCAGCGACATAACCATCCGCCCGCTGATGTCGAGCAGTTCGCTATTCGCCATTCGCCCCTCGCCATTCGCCGGCACGAAAAGCAGGCCGCGGACGACCGTAGCTGCAAGCTTGCGGCCTGGGGCTTGCGGCTCGGGGCTCTCAGCTACCTCGGCCGGTGTGCTGTCGCGCAGGACCGAGATGCTGGAACC
>CAIVTL010000438.1 GCA_903908785.1 Caldifarciminota bacterium
GACTATCCGGGCACGGAAGTGACCGGCGACACGTCGGAGTCGGACCTGACGATGCGCGTGAGCGACGTCAGCCTGAAAGAGGACTTCACCGTCTTCGTGGATTCGGGCCAGACGTTCCGGTTCGGGGCGGAAGGCAAGCGGTTCGACCTGCACGACTTCCTCGGTACGGACTCGGTCGTGTTCTGGAACCTGCGCGAGCAGCCGTGGTACGCGGCGCTGTACGCGGCCGACAAGTGGCGGCCATGGCAGCCGTTGCTCATCAATGCCGGAGTGCGGGCCGAGTACTTCACGGGCGGCGACTACTTCCGGGCGTCCCCGCGCGTGAGCGCGAAGTACTTCCTCCGGGAAGACCTGGCCGTCAGCGCGGGCTACGGTCTTTACTACCAGTACCTGAGCATTCCGTTTCCACGGGACGAGATGATAGCCAAGCTGCCGGCGACGTTCTTCCAGCAGTGGATTCCGGCGAGTGACCGGTACGAGCCGGTGTCGGCGGCGCACTACGTGCTGGGCGGCGAGAAGTGGTTCGGCGACGACGTGCAGATGAGCGTCGAGGGTTACTACAAGCAGATGGCCCACCTTCTGGAAACCGGCTCGATGCTGCCTGGGATAGGCGAGGAGCCGAGCGCGGGCGACACGGTGAAGTTCAACGTCGGCTCGGGCTGGGCAGCGGGCGGGGAAGTACTGCTGCGGCGCAAGGGAAGCTGGGTCGGGTACAGCCTGTCGGTGGCGCGCCGGACGTTCGACAGTTCGAGTTTCTACCCGATATTTGACGCGCGGCACAACTTCAACATCGCGTGGACAACCAGCCTGGGTCGCGGCTGGAACCTGAACTTGCAGTGGCTGTTCCGCAGCGGGTTCCCATACACCGGGCCAATCGGCCAGTTCCAGTACGTCGGTGAAGGCGGC
Organism: Caldifarciminota bacterium; assembly: GCA_903908785.1. Lineage (GTDB taxonomy): Bacteria > Hydrothermota > Tepidihabitantia > Tepidihabitantales > Tepidihabitantaceae > UBA2258. Next base: position 907 of record CAIVTL010000438.1, read on the forward strand.
GCGATTGGGCCCGGGCAAGGGCAGGAGCAGCAGTTCTACTACTGGATGGCGCTCAGCGGCAGGCGCGGCAACTACCGGCTGCCGCCGTATCACCGGCTCGACGTTGGCGTGGAGAAGGGGTTCAAGCTGTTCGGCATCGGCTGGACCTGGTACATGCAGGTCATCAACGTCTACGCGCAGAAGAACGTGCTCTGGTACGAATACCGGACCGACGAGAACGGCCGGGTCGTGCGCGAGCCGTTCACAATCCTGCCCATCCCGATTCCGAGTTTCGGCATCCGCGGGAGCTTCTAGCGAATGGCGAATGGCGAATGGCGAATGGCGAGCCGGTCTTCCGACCTGGCGCTGGTGATGACGTGCTGTGTGCTCCTACTGGTGCTGGGGTGTGATGAGGGTATTGAGAAGTACAAGCCGGAGCCGAATGTCTACTGCATCCTGCGCAGCGACCGCGACACGGTCAGCCTGATGGCGGGCATGACCATGAGCTACTCCGATTCGGTTCCCGACTCGAACAAATGGAATGGAACTGCCGGCGTGGTTGCGAAGGTTCAACATCAGGGCGCAGAGGTGGTTCTTGCCGAGTTGCCCGGTCCGGTCGGGTTCTACCAGGCCGCGCCGTTGACGGTCATGCCGGGGGACAGCTATTCTCTCTCGCTCGAGTACCCTGACGGCGCGACGGTCAGAGGTAGGACGACCGTGCCGGACACATTCAGCTTCAGCCGCCTGCGAGTGGATACCACTTTCGAGGTGCCGTGGCCCGGCGACACGTTCGCTGTAGTCACCCTCAGCGCGGCGTGGAACGTGAGCCGAGGCGCGTCCGGGTACGTCGTGCTGAGCGACGTCTGGTACGGGAACAGCGCCGAGAGCGTGCTGGTATGGTACGGGCCGTACCCGGCGTCGGCGCGCGAGGATTCCCTATGGATGCAGCCGTTCTCATACGAGTGGGATACCCTGAACCAGACCATGGACAGCCTGCCCATCAACCGTGTGAGAGTCGAAATCCGGGCTATTGACCGCAACTACCGTGACTACAACGAGCAGCAATGGGGCGGCCAGGCCGACCCGGACAAGATGCACCTTGACGGCGCGGTGGGCGTGTTCGGCTCAGCTTGCATCGCGGAAACGACGGTCCGGTTCCGGACCACCAGCGCGGACAGAGTCAACCACAGAGGCCACGGAGAGCACAGAGTTAGGTGAAGGCCGGGATTCGCTCCGAACTCTCCGATTCTCTGTACTACAAGCGCGCAGGATCGTCGTCTTCGCGAAGATGTCATTCCGAGGAGCGGAGCGACGAGGAATCTCGTCCGTCGGCGGGGCAGAGCTTGCCCACGCTTGCCGAAGGGTCGAGATTCCTCGCTGCGTGAGGCTCCGCCGCCGTAGAAACGAACGGAATGACAGTCGGTCGGGGTTTTGACCGTTGACATTTGCCTTTTGCACTTTGACTTGCGGCCTCCGAGGCCGCGCTGTGGTCTCCGTGGTTCCACATCGGGCTTCGGGTCCCGGCCAAGTCGTTGACTCACGGCGGGATGGTTCTAGAATAATGCGATGAGCAGGAACACATTTGCGGCTTTGTCGTTGGCGCTGGCCTTCATCGTTGGATGCAGGACTCCCTCGAAGAAGACGACCGTTACGTTCTGGCATGCGATGGGCGGAGAGTCGGGCACGACGCTCAAGACGATGGTGGACCGGTTCGAGAGCACCCATGCGAATATTCACGTCGAGCTGGTGAGCATGGGCAGCTACGACGCCCTGTCACAGAAGCTGATGGGCGCGGTCGCGGCGAAGAACCCGCCCGTCATCGCGCAGCAGTACGAGAACTGGACCGCCCAGCTCCACGCCGGCGGCGAACTCGTCTACCTCGACAGCTTCGTGCGCGGGCCGGACGGGCTGTCACCGGAAGAGCTGGCCGACATCTACCCGGCGCTACTTGAGAACAACTCGTGGGACGGCAGGCTGCTGACCCTGCCGTTCAACAAGAGCGTGCCGGTCTACTACTACAACGTGCCGATGTTCGCCGCCGCCGGCTACCCCGAGTTTCCGAAGACGTGGCCGGAGTTCCGGGCTGCGGCGAACAAGCTGACGAAGAGAGACGCGGCGGGCAACGTCACAGTCTGGGGCGCGGCCGGCGGCACCGATATCTGGATATTCGGCTCGATGCTGTTTCAGCGCGGCAGCCGGTTCCTCGAACAGGAGGACGGCAAGTCGCTGTTCAACGGCAAGGAAGGCGTCGAGGCGCTCCGGTTCCAGGTTGACATGGTGCTGAAGGACAAGACGCAGAATACCGACGTCGGCCGGACGCCGATGGACGATTTCCAGGTGGGCAGGATGGCAACCCTGACCGGCAGTTCGACCTGGCGTGCACCGGTCGTGGACAAGGAAACGTTCCCGGTCGGAATGGCGCCGGTGCCGACATGGGGCAAACCGGCAGCGATTGTCTACGGCACGAATATCGGCATGTTCCGGCGGGCGACGCCGCAGCAGAAGGCCGCGGCGTGGACGTTCATCAAGTGGTTCATCGCGCCTGAGCAGCAGGTCGAATGGTCGCTAGGCACATGGTACGTGCCGATACACCGCAAGTCGCTTGAAGACCCGAGGATGGTCGAGCGGCTGGCCAAGACGCCGGGACTGAAGGCCGCCTACGCGCAGATGGACTTTGCCGTGTTCGAACCGCGCGGGCTCAAGTGGCTCGCCGGCCGCAAGGCGCTGGTAGAGGAGCTTGAGCAGGCGATGCTAGGTGCAAAGACACCGAAGCAGGCGCTGGATGATGCGGCCGCACGATACGCGGCTGGCGGGCAATGACCAATTCTCAATTCCTGATTGCCAACGAATGACCAATCCCGGAGAATGACCAAACTACGTCCTCGCCTCCTCGCGTTCTTTCTGAGCTTGTTTCTCGCGGTCCCGGCTGTCGCCCAGAAAGGAGCGCCGGCACGCGACACCGCAGGTTCGGCAGTGAGCACTCGCTGGCCATCGATCGGCTGGACTGCAGTCGCAGATTCGGATGCCGCGGAACTTACTCGCATCTATCTCCGGCAGGACAGCATCGCCCAGACCTGTCCGCCTGAGTGGATCAAGGAGACCAGCCTGTCATGGCGTGAAGCACGTCATCCTTTGCTCGAAACGCTACTGCCCGACACGAGGTGGTTCGTGGTGGATGTAGACAGGGGTTACTACCAGCTCATTGGGGTAGGGTTGTGCGTTTCTCGAGCACTTAGGGTGCACCGGTTCTACAGGAATGGGGAAGCCAATCTGCTTCTGCGCGCTGCCCCACTCAGTTTTGACGGCAGTTCGAACCGGGACGTGGCCAGAGTGGCCGTGCTGTTCTTTCTGCTGTACGAGTCCGCAGCCCGACTTGAGAGTAGTCAGCCAGCCATGCGAGTCTACGCGCGGGCCGAGGACTTTCTGCCAGCCACGCGAAAGTGGAAGAGTGGCACCGAGAGAATAGCCATGGACGAATCCGACAGCTCGCTCCAACGGGCACGTCAAATGGCGGACTCCGCCAATCGGGCCAGGGACCTGCGGGACAGTATCGAGAGCATCGCCCTGTCTGTCGCCATCCCCGAAGTCGAGTTCGAAGCGATGCGTGACGAGCCGTTCGACCCGGACACGGCGGGACTGATTCATCTGCGTGTTTCATGCGCTGTGGACGGACGCCAAAGGGTTTTCCTCGTTTCGTTCAAGGACGGCCAGTTGACGTCCCTTGTGGAAAACGGGCGGAAGGTGATGGTCTACGATCCGGTTCGCGCACGCTGAAAGCGGACTCGCTACGGAGCAAGGCGGGCGGGGCTTCAGTACTCGACTGAGTCGAGCAGGAGTCCATGAGGCGGAGTGGGTCAGCGGGCCGGAGGGCGGCCGGGCAGCAGGGTCTTCAATCTCATGAACCAGTGTTGGAGCCTGACCACTACGACCATTGGCCACGGCGCGGAATAGCGGAACGGCTTTCGGTCGATGCAGGTAAGGAGATGGCGGACGGCACGGTCGACGGGCATCATGAACGGCTTCACATCGCCTTTGGCCATCTTTGTGTCAACGAATCCGAACCGGACATTGGTCACATAGACGCCCTTCGGTCTCAGGGCAAGGGCCAGGCCTTCGAGATAGCTTGAGAAGCCGGCCTTGGATGCACTGTAGCTCGGGGCGTCGGCCGACACCAGTTCGTCGGCCAGGCTGGACAGGCCGATGAAGTGTCCGACCCCGCGCCGCTCCATCAACGGTATGACACAGGCCGCCGTCTTCACCATTCCCACGAGATTCACTTCGAAGACCTCGGCCTCCTGCTCCATGCGGGAGAGGTCGAGCGGCTCGCCCACCCCGACGCAGTAGACGCACAGGTCCGGCGGCGTGACCGTGGCCAGCAGCGTCTTGAGCTTCTCCGCGTACGCGTCATTCTGCACCAGCGCCCGGGCATGCCGATAGGATTCGTGCCGGAGCGGCGAATCGCTGCGCGAGACGCCCAGCACGGTCCATCCCTGCCGGAGGAGTTCCCGGGTCAGGGCCAGGCCGATTCCGTCCGAATTCCCAATCACGAGCGCCAGCGGGGACGCCGGGCGACCCGGGGCCTGTTTTCTACTCGTACTCAACCGAGTCGAGGAGCAAACCTTGGGCCGGCGCTGTCTGGAAGGGGGGAGAGGGTCTGCCGGCGAGGGCCGCACGGATGTCTTTCTGGGTGAGACGGCCTGAGCCGCAGGCGACCAGGGCGCCGACGATTCTCCTCACCATCTTGTAGAGGAAACGGTCGCCCTCGACTGTCACAAGGACTTCATCTTCTGGGAGCGGGACACGATCCGAATTGTCCGACAATTCGGTCATGTCCCTTGCCGCGACGTGAACACGATGGACGTGGCAGATGCCGTCTTCGTCCCTCGTCTGGCAGAACGGCCGGAAGTCCTTTGCGCCCTCGAACAGGCGGGCGGCCTTGCGCATCTTCTCTACGTCCAGTTTGAACCAGTACTCCCAGGCGTGTCGGCGTCGCAGCGGAGACTTGCGGCGGACGATGCGGTAGACGTAGGTCTTGCCCAGGGCGCTGTGGCGGGCATGGAAGCCGGGCTTCGCCTCTTCGACGGACAGAATCAAGATGTCAGCGGGCAGGAAGTGGTTGAGGGCGAGCTTCAGGCGGTCGGGGCTGAGCGGCGAGTCGATGTGGGCGTTCGCGACGTAGGCTCGGGCTGACACGCCGGCATCGGTGCGGCCGCAGCCATATACCGTGACCTTCTTCTGGAGAATCTTGCCGAATGCGGACTCGATTTCGCCCTGAACGGTCTGGTGGCGAGGCTGGAATTGCCAGCCCGCGTACTTCGTGCCGTCGAACTCGATGGTCAGCTTCAGGTTAGGCATGGGGAAGTGATGAAGTCAAAAGGGGAAATGGCAAAGGGAGGGGAGAGGAGGGAGGAGAGAGGAGGGAGGAGAGAGGAGGGAGGAGTGAGGACGGAGGTAGGATGAGGGATGAGGGATGAAGGATGAAGGGTGAACGGACGGAAGGGTGAACCGCCAAGGACGCCAAGAACGCCAAGAGGAGCCGACGGACGTGGAGCCACGAAAACACGAAAGACACGAAACGGACAGGAATGAGAACCGCCAAGGACGCCAAGAGGGAATGGACAACGCCGCCGCTGGAAGGGGAAGTGGCGAGGGTGAAGGGGAAAGGGGAAATGGCAAGGGTGAAGGGGAAAGGGGAAATGGCAAAGTTAGAAGGGGAAATGGCAAAGGGAGGAAGAACGAGGAACGAAGAACCAAGAACCAAGAACCAAGAACCAAGAACGAGGACCTGGGCGGCTCAGCGCTTGCGTTTCTTTAGGCAGTTCATGCAGAACTGGGCGTGGGGGACAACCTCAAGTCGAGCCTTGGGCACCGGCTCGCCGCAGGACGTGCAGATGCCATAGGTGCCGTCGGCAATCCGCTTCAGGGCGTCCTCAATCTGGCGCAGGGTGTCGGTCTCGATGGTCTTGAAGCGTGAGGCCATCTCGCGCTGGTAGTTTTCGGTGCCCTGGTCGGCGGAATAGGTGCGGTGGCTGGTAAGGTCACCGGTCGCGTCCGGCGTGGCGGCGTCCATCACTTCGTCGGTAGCCCGGCCCTGCTTCAGGATTCGCTGCTTCTCGGCGAGCAGCGCCCGTTCGTACTTGAGTAGTTCGCGTTTGTTCATCATTCCCTCACTCTCTTGAGCGCCAGTTCGGCCGGCTCCCGGTTGATTTTCGCGGTCTCACGTATGTCAGGTTCGGCCAGGGGTTCGTCGGTCACGGCCAACGCCAAGGTTTCGCGGCGGATGTAGTCCTCGAATGCCCGCACCGCCTCGGCCAGGCGCGGCGATGCCTGGCAGTGGAGTCGGATGCGGTCGGTGACCTCGAACCCGGCCGCCTTGCGCATGTTCTGGACCTTGTGGACGAGTTCGCGGGCAAAGCCTTCGTTCTCCAGTTCGGTTGTCAGTTTCGTGCAGATACCGACCGCGCGTTCCGGGTCTGCTTCGATAATGTAGTCGGCCGGGAACTGCGCGTCCTTGTCGCTGAACAGCAACTCGTGGACGTTCAGCTCCTCCTTGATTGTGTCGGCATGGAGGAGGATGGCGTCCTTCTCGCCCGGTTCGTTCAGGCGGATGAGCGCGGCCGATAGCGGCTGGCGCACCTTGAGCTTCGACTTCTCGCGTGCGGCCCGGCCCAGCGAGACAGCCGAGCGAACCAGCCTGACTTCCTTCTCCAGCGCCTCGTCAATCAGCCGGATTTCCGGTTCCGGGTACGGGCTCAGGTGGACCGATTCCGGCGTACCGGGGTCAACCGAACGGGTGAGATTCTGGTAGAGTTCCTCCGCGATGAAGGGCATGAACGGCGCGAGGAGCCGCGTGAGCGTCGTGAGGCAGGTGTACAGCGTCTGGTAGGCCGCGTGCTTGTCCGTGTCCGAGCCCGACTTCCAGAA
>CAIVTL010000439.1 GCA_903908785.1 Caldifarciminota bacterium
CCGATGACGTAGCGGCGGCCACCGTCTTCCGCGAATACGACGTGGCTGCCATACAGCGACTCCAGGGTCTCGCGGTTCAGAACCTCCGCGCAACTTCCGAACGCCCGCACGGTGCGGTTGATGTACAGCACCTTGTCCACGCAGGGCAGAACTTCGTTCACGTCATGCGTGACGTATAGCGTGGTCAGCCCGCGCTCGGCATGAAGCCGTCGCACCAGGTCGACAATCGCGGACCGCGTTGCCACGTCCACCGCCGACGTCGGCTCGTCCAGCAGCATGATTCGCGGCTCCTGTACCAGGGCGCGCGCGATGAGCAGCCGCTGCTGCTGCCCACCGGACAGGTGGCCCGCAACATGGTCGGCGGAGTCAAGTAAGCTAACCGCGACCAACGCCGCCTCGACCCGCCTGCGGTCATCCGCTGTCGGTCGCCGGAAGGAACCGAGCATCGGGTACAGCCCCATCACGACCGCGTCGCGCACGGTAATCGGGAACTGCGGGTCGAGGGTCCGACGCTGCGGTACGTAACCGATGTGCCTGCGGACGCGCGCGACATCGTGTCCGGCAGCGCCCAGCACGGTCACACTCCCCGACGTGGGCCTGACCAGCCCGAGGACCGCGCGCAGCAGCGTGGTCTTGCCCGAGCCGTTCGGCCCGATTATGCCGAGGAACTCGCCGGGCTTCAGTCCGAAGCTGACGTCCTCAATGCCTACCGACTGCTGATAGGCAACCGTTACGTGGTCAAACCGTACGGAGTTCGCGGTCGTTGACACAGGAATGCTGCCCGCCAATGGCCCTAAGGACAAAGTCGTAAGGACAAAGGACAAAGCAAGGGGAAAGGAGAAGTGACGAAGTCCTGACTTCGGTCTTCCCACTTCGTCCTTCGTACTTGCTTTGTCCTTTGTACTTTGTCCTTTCTGTACTTGGCGACTGGGAGCTGGAGCTTGGTCATTCCTGCCTACAGCCCCCTTAGCAGCGCTGCGATGGTCCTGAGCGGGACCCCGGTCGCACCGGCGGGCGCATAGTCCCAGCCTTCCCTGGTGAACGACGGCCCGGCAATGTCGATATGCACCCACGGCACGCCTTCGCCGACGAACTCCTTGAGGAACAGCCCGGCCGTAATCGTACCGGCAATCCCGGGCTTGCCGACGTGCTTCATGTCCGCAACCTTGCTCTTCAGGTGTGACATGTACCGGTCCGGCAGCGGCAACTCCCAGAAGAACTCGCCCTGTTGCTTCCCCACTGAAATCAGCCGGTCGATTGCCCGCCGGTCGGTTCCGAGCAACGCCGAGTACTCATCCCCGAGTGCGACGACGCAGGCACCGGTAAGGGTGGCAATGTCAATCATCAGGTCGGGCTTGAGTGTAGAGCCATAAGCAAGGCAATCCGCCAGCAAGTGTCTGCCCTCTGCGTCAGTGCTTATCACCTCGGCGGTCTTGCCGTTGTAGTGCCGGATGACATCACCGGGCTTCTGCGCGCCGCCGCCCGGCATGTTCTCGGCGAACGGGGCAAGGCCGTGCACCGTGACCGGCACGTCAACTGAGCCCAGCCACTTGAACAACCCGAGCACTGAACCGGCTCCGGCCATATCGTCTTTCATGGCCTCCATGCCCGCCGACGGCTTTATCGAAATGCCGCCGGAATCAAACGTGATGCCCTTGCCGATGACCACGACCGTCTGCTTCGACTTCCCGGCCGGTGTGTACGTGAGGTGCACGAGGCACGGCGGCTGATGCGAACCTGCGCCCACGCGCAAGATACCACCCATTCCGAGCTTCTCAAGCTCGGCCTTGTGCATAACCTCAACCGTGATGCGCCCCTTCTTCGCCAGCCCGGCGGCGATTTCGGCCATCTTCTCGGGTGGCTTCGGGCTGGGCGGTTCATTCGCAAGGTCCCGGGTGAAACAGACCGCCTCGGAGCGGGCCACGACCTCATCCACTGCCTTGCGCATCGCCACCGACAGGTTCTTGGTGTTCGCGAACACAAGCGTCAACTCACCGACCGCCTTGGCCTCATCGGCCTTCGGCGTCCGGTACTTGTCGAACCGGTAGCTTGAGAGAATCGCGCCCTCGACCGCGGCCGCCGCAAAGTCGGCCAGGTCTCCCCTCACTTCCTTGTTGTCCGGCACGAGCAGGCCAATCGACTCGGCCCCAATCTCCTCAACCCGCTTCAGCGCCTTGGCACTGGCCGACCGGACCCGGTCCAGCTCGAACTCCTTCCGTTTTCCCAGACCGGCAAGAATCAGCTTTGGCGCGCCCGAGCCCGGACGCAGCAGGCTCGTCTTCTTGAACTGGCCGGTGAATTTCTCCCCGGCCGCGACTGCGGCGTAACTCTTGCCTTCGTCGCCGGGAATCGCCAGCGGTGTCTTGTCGCCATCGAACATAAACCCGACCAGCACTCGGCCGGTCCAGTTCTTCTTCGCAATCAGGTCTATCTTCACTTCAACTCCTTTGCGGGTCTCCGCCCGCTCGTCAATCATACGCCGCAACCCGCCCTGTTGTCAAACTCCGCCCCAAGCTTGCCCGGCGGTTTGACTCGGGAGGAATCCGGCCGAGACCGGTCGGATGAGCACGGTGGCGGCCCTTCTCCTCCTGACCGCATTCGCGGCTTTGTCCGTCCACTGGCTGCCCAAAGCCGGCCAGCCGTGAGCCGGGTAGTGTCTCAGTTTGAAATCTCGGTCCCCGATTGGCCGTTGACTTTTGCTGGAACGGAGTCTAAGATAGATGACAATGAGAAAGTGCCTGCGTAAGCGTCCTCGGGAGGACTGGAGCCAGCGGGCTAAGGCGGTCGTTGACCTAGCCACTGACGAGGTGGCCGGGCAAAAGGTCGGATTAGAGGCTGCCGCGCTGTCACCTAGGAAGCGGACGCGGATCATCCGTACTGCGGCAAAAGCTCGACGGGGCAAATGAACCTCGCACAGAAGATAACCATCGCCGTGACGCTGCTGGCGGTGGCCGTGTTCCTAATTGGCGGTGCCTGGGGTATATGGCTCTACATAGAAAATGACGGGGTAAAAGCGGTCGTGGGCACCGCTGGCATTCTGGCCCTGGGCGGGTCGGTGTTCCTGTTCCTGGGTATCAGACGCAAGCGGCCGAAAGAGTAACGGACTATGAACGTAGCACAGAGGGTCGCCATTGCGGTAACGATGGTGGTGGTGGCCGTGTTCTTGTTTGTATGCGCCGTGCCGTACTTGAAGTACGAGAACGTATGGTCGCCAGTGGTTGTCGGCATGGATATCCTGATATTGGGAGGTGCTGCGGTTCTGCTCTTGGGCGTCAAACGCAAGCCCAAGATGTAGCTAGGCGGTAGACCCGGCGACGGCGCAACAAAATGATTGACAGCACTGGACGGCTTACTATAATTTCTTGTCTACACAAACCGTGCAAGACGCAGAAGGGGGCAACCGTAACCCGCTGCGCCAATAGTTTGGGGCCGCGCTGTCACGCGGCCCCTTCGCTTTTTGACACGGAGGGCGTAGTCTGCACGGTGTAGACCGCCGTCTCAAAAACGGGTGAGGGGTGACAGCCCCTGAGGTTCAAGTCCTCCGCCCTCCGTCGTTTATCCTCGACGTGCCTAGAGCCAACCCGGTCAGACTGCCGCCGAATCCGCGAGTTTAGCGAGGTCTTCCACGTTCCACAAAGTCTTAGACAACCCCGCCGCCATTGCCGGC
>CAIVTL010000440.1 GCA_903908785.1 Caldifarciminota bacterium
AGGGATCGAGTGGCGGATCCCCGAACGCTGTTCACGACGCGTCAGCACTGGAGCACTTGACCGCTGGGCCACTGGATCACTTGTCCGGAAAGGAATTCCATGTCGAGGCAGGGACGGTTTCGGAAGTTTCGTAGCGTCGGCAGCGTGCTGCCGCGGGTGCTGAAGCAGTTCAAGCTCGACAAGATTCTGGCCGCGCAGCCGGCAGTGGAGTTGTGGCCGCAGATTGCCGGGCCGAAGACCGCCGAGCACACGCGCGCGCTTGAGGTTGATGGCAATACCCTCGTCATCGTGGTCGACAGCCCGGCGTGGATTGCGCAGCTCCGGTTCCTGAAGCCGCAACTGCTGAAGAAGATCTCCGGGCGCGTGGGGAAAGGGCTGGTTTTGGACCTTCGGTTCGTGTTGGGGAATGCTGAGGGCAAGTGGAAAGGGGAAAGTGGAAATGGCGAAGGGGGAGGGACGAGGTCAGAGGTCAGAAGCTAGAAGCTAGAAGCGAGAGGCGAGAGGCGAGAAGGAGTCCGAAACCAGAATCTGTGTAATCTGCGAAATCTGTGGATAACCCACGCGCTTGCGCGCGAGTTTCCAGTTACCAGTTCCCAGTTTCCAGTGCCCGGACTTCTGCACTCTAGCGTCCGGCGTCTGGCTTCTGACGTCGTCCAGTGCTCTCTGCCTTGGCGTACTTGGCGTCCCTTCGTCTTCGCTCAGGGCAGGCTCTAGGCGGTTAAATTTCCTGTTTCTGGAGGCGAAATTGAGCTTGATTGTTCGACTGCTTAGAGTATGATTGAGCCCGATGGCAGAAGCCTACAATGCAGCACAAATCCATGTATTAAAAGGTCTTGAAGCGGTCCGGCACCGGCCCGCGATGTACATCGGCGACATCGGGGTTCGGGGGTTGCATCACCTGATTTATGAGGTGGTGGACAACGCGGTCGACGAGGCGCTGGCCGGGTACTGCGACGAGGTGACCGTGACGATTCACGCCGACGATGAGGTGTCGGTTCTGGATAACGGCCGCGGCATACCGGTTGATATTCATCCGACCGAGAAGCGGTCAGCGCTCGACGTCGTGCTGACCGTGCTGCATTCCGGGGCGAAGTTCGAACACAAGGTGTACCAGATTTCGGGCGGGCTGCACGGCGTGGGCGTATCGGTCGTGAACGCGCTGTCCGAGCACCTGACCGCCGAGGTTTACCGGGACGGCAAGGTGTATCGGATGGACTTCGAGCGCGGTAAGGCAATGGGCGACATCAAGGTTACCGGCAAGACCAAGCTGCGCGGAACCCTCATCCGGTTCCAGCCGGACAAGCAGATTTTCAAGACGGTGGAGTTCAAGGGCGAGATTATCATGGCGCGGATGCGGGAGCTCGCATACCTGAACAAGGACCTGAAAATCAACCTGAAGGACGAGCGCACCGGCACCGCCGAGACGTTCCACTACCCGAACGGGCTGGCCGATTTCGTGAAGTTCCTCGATACCGGCCGCACCGCGCTGCATAAGCCGGTGATGATTGAAGAGGACCGGAACGGCATGCACGTCGACGTGGCGTTCGAGTACAACGACGGCTACGTCGAGTCAATCTTCTCGTTCGCCAATACCATCAATACCCATGAGGGCGGCACGCACCTTTCCGGGTTCAAGGCGGCGCTGACCCGTACGCTCGGCGAGTACGCGCGGAAGTCCGGCGCGCTGAAGGAAGATACGGAATTGACCGGCGAGGACGTGCGCGAGGGGCTGACCGCGGTGGTGTCGCTGAAGATCGGCGACCCGCAGTTCGAGGGCCAGACCAAGACCAAGCTCGGCAACGGCGAGGCGAAGAGCGTGGTCGAGACCGTGGTGAATGAGAAGCTGGCCCAGTTTTTCGAGGAGAACCC
>CAIVTL010000441.1 GCA_903908785.1 Caldifarciminota bacterium
CCGCCACTCGGTCCCTTTCTCCCGTTCTCCCTTTGTCCCTATCCTTTCCCATGTTGAAAGCCAAAGTCGTTGTCGGCGGCGTGGTCGGGCTTCATGCCCGGCCGGCCTCGGATTTCGTGCGGGTGGCGGAGAGATACTCCTCGGAAATCCGCCTGATAAAGGACGGCATGCGCGTGAACGGCAAGTCCATCCTGGCTCTCTTAACGCTGGCCGCGGCCAAAGGCAGCGTCGTGGTACTTGAAGTCCAGGGCGAGGACGAGCGCGACGCGTTCGAGTTGTTGAAGCAGAAGCTCGAGACGCTGGACCAAGAGGAATCGTAGATTGCAGATAGAAGGTTGCAGATTGGCGACAGGCGCGTGACGAATGTCGCGTAGGCTCGAGAAGGTCTGCCGGGGAATGCCCGTATCCCCGGGGTTCGTACAGGGCGTGGCCCAGGTCTACCGGCCGTACGCGCCCGCGGCTGAGGAGAAGGTGCTTGAGCCGGCGCAGGTCGCGGATGAGCTGAAGCGGTTCCGGCAGGCGCTGCACGCGGCCGAGCGGGAGTTACACACGCTGCACGCGCAGGTGAAGCGCGACCTCGGGCCGGACTTTGCCGACTTCATCGAGGTCCAGCCACGCTGATTCGCGACGAGGAAGTCATCAAGAACACCGAGGCATTCATCCGTCAGGCGCTGCGGAACGCCGAGTTCGCGTACGCTCAGACCGTGAAGTCGATGTCTGAGCCGGTAGCCAAATCGGCGAACCCTTTGTTCAAGGAACGGATGATGGACATTGCCGACGTGTCGAACCGGGTAATGCGCCATCTGCTTGGGGACGATTCGCGGTCCCTGCTTGAAGTCGCGCCGGGCACGGTCGTGGTCGCCCATGACCTGCCGCCCTCTGAGGCGGCGCTGCTCGACCCGCGCAAGGTCGTGGGCCTCGTGCTTGAAGCCGGCGGCAAGACCTCGCACACGGCAATCATGGCTAAGGCCAAGGAGATTACCGCGGTGGCCGGGACCGGCCCGCTCTGCGAGACCGTGACTGACGGCCAGCGGGTCTTTGTCGACGGTTACCGGGGCCTGGCGATTCTCAATCCGAGTGCCAACCGGTTGCGCGCGTACGATGATGAGATTGAGCGCCGGCGGGTGTACCGTGAATCGCTGAGCGCGCTCACTACCAGTGCCCCCGTAACAAAGGACGGACGGACCATTGACCTGTCGGCCAACATCGAGTTCATTGCCGAGGCGAGAGCGGCCAGGAAGTACGGGGCGCGCGGAATCGGGCTGTTCCGCACCGAGTACATGTACCTGGCCAAGCGCCGGCCGCCGACCGAGGAGGAGCAGTTCCTGGTCTATGCCGAGGTCGCGAAGCTGTTCAAGCCGTACCCGGTCATTATCCGGACATTCGACCTCGGGGGCGACAAGGTGCTGGCTGGATACACGGAGGCGAACCCTTTTCTGGGTTTACGCGCTATCAGGTTGACGCTAGGTAGGCTAGACCTATTCGGAGACCAGCTTCGTGCCATCCTACGGGCGTCGGCATTCGGCAACGTGAAGGTGATGTTCCCGATGGTTTCGACCATCGAGGAGCTGCGCCGAGCCAAGCTGGAGGTCGAGCGGGCAAAGGAAGTGCTGAAGGCACGAGGGGTTGAGTTCGACCCGGACTTTGAGGTGGGAGTGATGGTCGAGACGCCGTCCGCGGCAATCATGGCCGACCGGCTGGCGCAGGAGTGCAGCTTCCTTTCAATCGGGTCAAATGACCTGACCCAGTACACGCTGGCGGTAGACCGGGGCAACGAACATGTGGCCAAGCTGTTCGACCATCTCCACCCGGCAGTGCTGTATCTCATCAAGAAGACAATTGACGCGGCGCACCAGCAGGGGATATGGGTCGGCATGTGCGGTGAGTTCGCGTCGGACCTGCCGGGGATGCTCATGCTGCTGGGTATGGGCGTTGACGAGATGTCGGTTTCCCCGGGCATGATTCCCGAGGCCAAGGGTATCATCCGCAACATTGATACCGGCGTCGCGGCCGAGGTCGTGGCCCAGGCGCTGAAACTGGGCACCGCGCTGGAGGTGCAGCGTTTGCTCCGGCGCGAGATGGACCGGAAGTTCCCGCAACTCACCGGGTTCCAGTTCGAGGAAAACAAAGGCAAGTGACGGGCCGAAAGCTCGAAGTTCGAAGCCCGAAGCTCGAATGCGGGCACTCGGACGGAACCAAGCGGATGCTACAACTCGTGATGGGCCTGCCGGACCAGATTGAGCAGGGGGCCAAGGCCGCATGTCAATTGCCGGTTTCCGATTGCCGGGTGTCGACTGCCAATCGTCAATTGTCAATCGGCAGTCGTCAATTCGATGCGGTCGCGGTCGCCGGTATGGGCGGGTCAGGCATCAGCGCGAGGATTGTCCAGGGACTGATGCTCGACAAGCTGGGCGTACCGTTCTTCGTCTGCAACGACTATGATATCCCGGCCGCGATTACCGCAAAGACCCTGTTCGTGGCAGTCAGCCACTCAGGTAATACCGAAGAGACGCTCTCAGCCTACAAGCAGGCACGGGCCAGGGGCTGCCGCATCATTGCCATCACCCATGGCGGTGAACTCGGCCGCATGGCCGGGAAGGCAGGCTATCCGGTTGTGGCCGTGCCGGGTGGAATGCCGCCCCGGGCCGCACTCGGGTACCTGTTCTCGACCCTGCTCGTGACCTTGGAGCGATTGGGCGTGTGCGAGAGCCAGCAGCGGGGACTCGATGAGGCGGTGCGGCTGATGCGGAGACGACGCAAGGTATGGCAGGGCAAGGCCCGGATCGTGGCGCGGCACCTGGCTCACCGTCTGCCGATTGTCTATTCGACCAGCCGGATGCTCGATGCGGTCGCGGACCGCTGGCGCTGCCAGCTTAACGAGAACGCCGGAGTGCTGTGTCACACCAGTCTCTTCCCGGAGCATAACCACAACGAGATTGTCGGCATGGGCCGGCCCGAGCATCCGGGCAGGCAGAATGTCGTCATCGCCCTGCTCGACCGTGAAACCCATACGCGTACCCGGTACCG
>CAIVTL010000442.1 GCA_903908785.1 Caldifarciminota bacterium
CTTCTGACTTCTGACTTCCGCGTTCTTCCCGCCCCCTGTCCGACTCCGCCTCAGCCCATTCTGACTTCTGAATTCTGACTTCCGACTTCTGACTTGCGCGCCCGGCGCGCTCCGTGGTCTCTGCTGTGGTCATCACGTCCGGGCCGGGAGCGAATCGGGACGGAATGAATGGCTGCAGGACCGGCGACCGGCCCATGGCCCGGGATGCGAGTCGGAACAGGTAGTCGCTCATGAACCTGCAAGCCCGAGGTACTGCTGACGTCGCCGGGCGCTGAGCGCCAGGATGTCCTGCTCGCGCCACCCATAGGCCTGGGCCAGGGTGTGAACTTCCGACAGCAACCGCTGCGCTTCCATAGCCAGCTCGGCCCAGAAGAACCCGGCCGGGTCCAGAACTTCCTCCCACTGGTTCCCGCACTGTGGACAGGTCAGGTCGAAAGTCAGCTCAGCCAATGGGTCAAGTTCCTCCATCCGGCCGGCCAGCGCCGTCACCGTCGCCTCCGGAAGCCGTGAAGGTCGAACCTCCTGCTTCCCATGTCTGACCGAGATGATACAGCGTTCGAGCAGGGCCCGGTGTGCCGCCGTCGGGTCCGGACTGACCGCGGCCGCAGCCTGGTCGCGGCTGTCGGGCAGGCGGAAGCGAACCGCGTACTTCCCGCTGCGCAGGCTGAATGCTGCCGGCTGACCGCTGACTGCTGCCGGCTGACCGCTGACCTCAGAGACCGCTATCGGGATTTCCAGTTGCTCCCCGCATTTCGGGCAACCGGCAGCGGCCGTCATGACGTCGCCAAACACCTGCGCGCGCAGGACCAGAAGCAACCGGTCGCGCTGCCCCAATGGCAGACGCGCCGAACGCTCGCGCGTCAGATCCGGGAAGCCGTGCTCCAGAACCGTCAGCGCCCGGTCAACCGGATGCTGGTCTTGGCCGGCCTCCCAGACCGCCAGGATGTCCTGCGCGGTCAGGTCCTGCATGTGCTAAGCCGGCTCTAGAAAGCTCGGCTCGGTCGGTTCGCCGACCTCGTAGTCGCGCTCCCAGCCCTCGTTCTCAAGCTTGATGGACTGGATAAGCACGGCGCTGCCGCTGGCGTCGAGGTCAGCCTGCGCCTGGAACTCGGAAACCCAGCACCGGTAGACCTTGTAGGCGAGGACAACCTGCCCGGCCTCGTTGTAGACCTCGATGATGATGTCCTTGCGGAAGTCCTTCAGGGACACCTCGGATCCGAAACCGGACCCGAAGTTCCAGACTTTGTTCGCCCACTGCTCGAAGTCCTTGTCATGAGTAACGCCGCGTTCCAGCGCGATGGCCTCGAACTTGTTCTGGCCGGGCGACTTGTGCACGGTGCTCGGGTCCCCGCCTTCGCGGTGCTCAACCGGCGTGTTCGAACGCTTGAGCGCGCCCACCTTGCTTACGCCGGCAACATAGCGTCCATCCCACTTGACGCGAAACTTGAAGTTCTTGTAGGGGTCGAGCCGGGTCGGATTGACTGTGAACTTTGCCATTGCTCCTCCTTATGCCTGGACCTGGCCGGCCATCTGCTGCAGCTTGATGATTACGAACTCGGCCGGCTTCAGCGGCGCGAAGCCCACGACGATGTTGACGATGCCCTTGTTGACATCATCCTGGGTCGTGGTTTCCTTGTCGCACTTGACGAAGTAAGCGTCCTTCGGTGTCGTACCCTGGAACGCGCCCTGCCGGAACATGCTGTGCATGAACGAGCCGATGTTCAGCCGAATCTGGGACCAGAGCGGCTCGTCGTTCGGCTCGAACACCACCCATTGGGTGCCGCGGTAAAGGCTTTCCTCGATGAAGAGCGCCGTCCGCCGCACCGGGATGTACTTCCACTCGGAAGCCAGGCGGTCATTCCCCTGCAGCGTGCGGGCGCCCCAGACCACCGTCCCGGCCGCCGGCATCGTGCGCAGACAGTTGACGCCCAACGGGTTCAGCTCACCATTCTCTCCGTCGGTCAGAGGAATCGCGGGACCCAACGTGCCGTTGAGCGCTGCGTCAAGCCCGGCCGGTGCCTTCCACACGCCGCGCTGCGCGTCGGTGCGGGCGAACACGCCGGCCACCGCACCGCACGGGGCGAATACCTCAACCTGGTTCTCACGCGCGGGGTTCTGCATCAACAGGCGCGGAAAGAACACGGCCGCGTTCTTGCTGGTCGTGCCGACGCTGCCGATGCCGGTCTTCGCCGCGTCCTTGCCGGCCCAACTGGTCGGCGCATCCAACATCAACATCGCCCTTCGCTTCTCGCAGTAGGTTGCGGCTGCGGCGATAACCGTCAGGTCGATGTCCCCGGCGGCCGTGTACGGCGGGACGCACAAGAGATTGAACAGGTCTGTCTTCTCCAGCGCATACAGCCCGGTCTTGCCCGACTCCGAGCCGGTGACGACGGATGAAGTGAGCGCACTCCCGTCGTCGCCGCCGACTCCCGAAGCGGTAGCCGGAAGACTGGCGGGCCGTTCGGCCCCGATGGTCCACGCGCTGCCCGTCTTCTGTACCCGCGCCAGCTTCGACTGCTGCTCGAGTACGGTGGGTAGAAAACGCGGCCCGGCGGAGTCGGACGAGACATTGAGGAACTTCTCCTGGTTACCGGACCCGTCCTCCACGGTCAGGTTGAACAATTTCGTGTCGGATGGAGACCGCGTGTCGGAGTCGGCCGTAGTCTTCAGGCCTCCGCCCCATGACCCCTCGTATGCTGCTTCCAGGGTCAGGGTGCCCAGCGTCACGTGGGCTTTGGCGACGGGCACAGCCTGCAGGACGCCGGCGTCGGCGGCCTTGTTGATGTCGACCATCGTCGTCCCGGTCGCGGCAACCGCCTGCACCTTGTCGTTTACGGTCTTCGCCGCCAGCTTCTCGGCTGGCGACTTGGCGAGGTCCCCGTTTATCAGGCTGAACGCGGTGGTTGCGTCGGCTTTGGCGTCGGCGACGTCATCTCCCCCCTTGGCGGCATCCGCGACCGCGGTGGCCGCGGCCAGCGCCGCGACTCGTTCTGCGTCGCTGGCGAAGTACGGGGAGAAGACGCGGACGATTACGGCCTGGCTGCCGCCATTCCGGTAGAAGTCCTGGACCGCGTAGCCAAGGGAGCTCCCGGTCCAAAGCCCCCCGAAGCTGCGCTCGAAATCACTATAACTGTTTATGGTGATTGGCTCGTTGACCGGCCCGCGTTTGGCCCGACCGATGAAAGCGGTCATCGACGTCGCGACGCCGGTAATTGTCCGTACCCCGCTGGGCACTTCCTCGATGTATACACCCGGATAAGTCGGGTTTACAGGCATACTGTCCTCCTTAACTACTTATGCACAGCCACCGCCTGCCCCGGCAAGACATCGCCATCCGGGAATCCCGTCACCCGACGGGCCAATACGCCTGAACGCGAAATCCCCCGGGCCGAGACCTGCGGTCTTTACCAATTCTCTTCATCATCTAGGTTGTTGAGTGCTTTCCCAAAAGGTCACCGGCCCCTGGCGCCGGGTTCCCTCGGCGCTGCACTCTTTCACTACATCTTAGCCAAAGAGCATCGAACCTGTGACTCCATTAAACCGAACCCGGCGCAGGTGTCAAGAAAAAGCTTCAGCGCGCCGTCGCGACAGCCGGGCGCGTGGACTTCGCCCTTGCCGGAATGCGGCCAGCGTCCTCGGATTCCGGATCCACAACGGACAAAGCCCCCCGTCGAGTGCCTATTCCCGGACAATGGCCGCCCGGCCCGACTTCTGTCGGGCTTCTTCTCCGAAGATTCGTGGCTCATCATGATGAACCGCGTGGGATGGACATCGGGATTGATGTCGGGAGCGCCATCGCCGCGTCAGGAATTGCCTGTCCCGTGGGGCTGTTGAAGCACCCATTCATGTCACCCCTTCGGCAAGCTCAGGGCAAGCTCTGAACGAAGTGAAGGGTCTTCTAACTCTCGTAGTATCATCATCGCGAAGATTCTTCGCTGCGCTCAGAATGACAAGC
>CAIVTL010000443.1 GCA_903908785.1 Caldifarciminota bacterium
CCGGCTCAGCTCCCGAAGGACTCAAGCCTGGGGATAACGTCGAGTCGCATACGTTTCGCCGGCAAGGCGTGGTGGTCGAAACTAGTGAGAACCGCGCGACCGTCGCATTCGGTCAGATAAGAGTGGCACTGGCAGTAGCTGACTTGAGGCTGGTCAAACCGGCCGATGTGGAGCCGATACCTGAGCCGGTTCTGCCGGAGCCGTACAATTTCGACACAAGGCTGAACGTGCGGGGAATGACCCGAGAGGAAGCAGACGAGACAGTGACGAAGTTCCTTGATGAGGCGATGATGGCCGGTTCCGTCGAACTCACCATCGTCCATGGCAAAGGCGGGGGAGTGCTGCGCCGCGCGCTGTGGGACCGGTTGCGACGGGATTCCCGGGTGGAAGCGGTCAACCTGGCTGAGGCAGCGGCGGGCGGCAGCGGCGTGACCGTGGTGAAGATGAAGAGCGGCGCGTGATTAAGCAAGAGGTCATTGAGCAGGTGCGGATGCAGACCGACATCGTGCAACTGATTGGCGGGTATGTGCCGCTCAAGAAGGCGGGCCGGTACTACAAAGGGCTGTGCCCGTTCCATTCCGAGCGGACCCCGTCGTTTCACGTCAACCAGGAACGGCAGACGTACCATTGTTTCGGCTGCGGCACCGGGGGGACCGCAATCAACTTCGTCATGGTGACGGAGAAGCTCGAATTCCCCGAGGCCGTGAAGTTCCTCGCGAAGAAGCTGGGCATCACCGTCGAAACCGAGCAGGTGTCGGGCCGGAACCAGGGACTGTACGATGTCTGCGACCAGGTCTGTCTGTTCTTTGAGCAGCAGCTCCCGAAGACGCCGGCCGCCACGGCCTACGTCGAGAAGCGGGGACTGAGTGCCGAGACCGTCCGGAGGTTCAGGCTGGGATTCGCTCCTGCCGGCAACATGCTGCGCGGGCAGGCGAAGCGCCGAAACTGGTCTGAAGACCTGCTGGTTCTGGCCGGCTTGCTCAACAAGCGCGACGACGGGTTGATTGACTGGTTTCACGGCCGGTTGATGTTCCCGATATTCTCGTTGTCCGGTAAGGTCATTGCTTTCAGCGGAAGGGTGCTGGATGACAGTGAACCGAAGTACCTGAACTCACCCGAGACCGCCCTTTTCCGTAAGGGCGACAACCTGTACGGGGTTTTCCAGGCCAAGGGATACATCCGGGAGCAGACGCCGATACTGGTTGAGGGTAATCTCGACATGCTCTCGCTGGTAGACGCGGGCATCAACAATGTCGTGGCTCCGCTCGGGACTGCGCTCACCCCTGTCCAGGCGCAGTTGTTGCGTCGGTATAACACCCGCATCACCGTCTGCTTCGACGGCGACAACGCCGGCAGAAAGGCCGGCCGCCGCGGGATTGAGATTCTGCTCGGGGCCGGGCTGGAGCCGCAGATTGCCTTGCTGCCTGACGGGAGCGACCCGGACTCCTACGTGCGCGAGTCCGGCAAGGAGAAGCTGCTGGAACTGCTGGCTAAATGGCAGGACTGGGTCGAGTTCGTGCTTGCCGGCAGAGATTTGACCCGGGTCGCGGAACAGCGGGCCGCTCTGGCTGAACTGGTCGGTTTGCTGCGGCTGATTGGCGATGACACGACCCGCGAGCTGTACGCGAATCGGATTGCCGACCGGTTCCGGGTCAACAAGACGACCCTGCTCCGCAGCGCGGGGCAGCAGAAACCGGGAGTGCCCAAGACCGTGGTGACCCGCGGGGTCGAGGAGAAGCTGCTGGGTTCGGCGATTCAGAGCCGGGAACTGGCGCGAATCGCCCGGGACCTGGGACTGGCAGAGACTCTGCTGGATGAGAAGCTGCGGCCGATTGCCCGGCTGGTGGTGGATCACTGTGATGACGCGGGTTTCAACACCGGGTTGGTGCTCGGCTTGCTGGATGACGAGGAGACCCGGAAGTTGGTCTCGGCCTGGACCTTTGATGACGTGCCGACCCCGGCCGAGTTCCAGGAGCGGGTGAGAAGGTTCCGCGCCGATTGGCTGCTTCGTCGGCTCAAGGAAGCAGACGCCAAGGGCGACGACGCGGCCGTGGAAAATTTGCAGAAAGAGAGAAGCGAATTGCTTCAGGAAGTTGCGAGAGAAAGGAGTGCCCGCCATGAAGAGTGAGAAAGAGCACAAGCGGTTGGGCCGGCCTCCGGCTGCCTTGAAGGCCGGAGCCACGAGACCGATTGGCGGAAAGCGGGGGCCGGGCCGTCCGCCCGGCCGGGGACGCAAGGCGCGGGAGCTGGCTGAGCGTGAGCCGTGGCTCGATACCG
>CAIVTL010000444.1 GCA_903908785.1 Caldifarciminota bacterium
CCCAAGACTAACATAGAACAGGACGCTTGTCAAGACTTTTCGGCCGGACTCCTAGTCCCTGACCTAGACTCTACCTGTTACCTTGACATAGTCTCCCCGGGTCTAGCCCGGGGGCTACCCCCGGGCCACCCCAGAGTAGACCCAGGGATAGGCGGTCAGGGCGTAGAACGGCTATGTCCGCAGATACATCCGCAGATACTACCACAGCTACTACCTATTCATCTATCGCCTCGTGTACTGCGGGATGTACCTGACGGCGTAAGGGAGGTACTAGAAGTAAGTGACGAGTTGGGGTTCTAGGGCCGCAAGTTACAATAGCTAATGTACTGTAATTTCAGTAGCTTAGGTCGTTGAGGTTACGCCCGATGTGACTCCAATCCTGTTGTCAGGCGCGTGCTTCATGGTATACAAGATTCAGGTGGATTGGCCGGTCGGAATCCCGTTCCAAGCACCGTGGCCGGGGCTTGGGACGAGTGCGTGGCCGTTCGTGTTGCCGATTGCAGTTCGGACAGCGGTGCGATACGTGGCCAGCACGGCCTGTTCCTCCGCCCGACGTTGCCCGCCCCGCCCCGACCCGGCCGCATCCGCGGTTTGACTGGGGCAGATTTCGGCCTATGATAATCGTATGAGCAGAGCGGTGGCTCTTCTTCTCCTGACCGCTGTCGCGGTCGGGCTTGCTGCTGCTGCTGAGCCTGACTGGTACTACCTTAATCCGGATTCGATGCCACGGCTTCCAACGAACAAGCTGTTCTACCTAGAGCAGAAGCACGGGCGGGGTCCAATCCAGCGCGACGACGGGGACTCGCTAAACGTACGCCTTGTTGGCAAGTGGGGCGGAGGTCCGAGCTGGGGCGTCACGGGCAAGGACACGTTGGTCTACCTTTCTCGAGGCAGCGAAGTAGTGGTCATCAATTTCGCTGATACCGATCATCCTCAGATACTCAACTACATTCAGGCAAAGAGGCTGGCTGGCAGGCCGGTTCTGGTTGATACGCTGCTCTATTTGGCCACTTCCGGCTACATCGAGGTCTTCAACGTGAAAGACCCGACTAACGCGCCGAGGGTTGGCAGGCTTGCTACGCCGGTGAGCGGCATCGACATCGACGATACTCTACTCTACACCATCTCGGCGGACACGTTCCGGGTCTTCGACTTCGCCGACCCGGCGAATCCGCATCTCGTCGGCGCCTGCGCTGACTCTGGCTATGCCCTCGACTACGACGGCGGCTACGCCTACCTCCGTGACCGCTGGGGCATGTACATCCTTGACGTGCGCGACCCAGTGCACCCGCGCCGCGTCGCCTCCTGGGGTACAGACGTCGCGGGAGTCAAGGTCAGGGGTCACCACTGCTACGTTGCGCAGGGCTCAATGGGCAGTGGCAACCTTTACGTGCTGAACGTATCTAATCCCGCCTCCCCGTGGCAGGAAGGCGTGCTGTCAGGTGTCGCGTGCCAGGGCATCTACCTTGTTGATACCCTTCTGTTCACTCCAGAGTCGTACATCGTGAACATAGCCGACTCGAGCCGACCAACCCTCGTGTCACAGGTCACGGCTGGCGGAGGCGAAGCTTGGGTCCACCCCTCGCTGAGATGGGGAGTCACGGCCGGTTGGACCGGAGGGCTGCGGGTGCTGAACCTTACGAACATCACGCAACCAGTCCTGGACACTGCTTTGCTGGGTGTCGATGGTTCTGTCGACATTACCGTACGCCAAGGCGTAGCCTGCGTGGCCTCGTACAGCACCGGCGTCGTCATCCTCGACGTCAGTGACCCCGTGGCTCCACGAGAGATCGGCCGCTACGACTCTGCGGAGGCCTCCCGGGCACAGGCCGTCGTCTTGACTGATTCATTGCTCTACATGGGCGGATTCCTGACATCTCCACCCGTGCCGCGCGAAATACTCCATGCGGTTGACATCAACGACCCTACCCGACCTCGTAAAGTAGGGCTTGGCGCGGGGTATAACCCCGTTGAAGCTATGGCCCTTCGCGACAGCCTCCTTTACTGCGCCGAGGACTACAAGTTCGAGGTTTTCAACGTGGCAAGTCCGAGGCAGCCGGTGTGGAGGGGAAGGTGTGACGCGTACGAGTCGGTCACTGATGCCTGCGCACAGGGGAACTACGTCTATGTCACCCCCCGCCTGCAGGTCTTCGATGTAACCAACCCCGCTTTGCCGTTAAGAATCAGCCAGACCCCTGGGGTCACGACCAACGGCGGTTTGGCCGTCCGTGACACGTTTGCGTACGTTGCCGCAGTACGCGATTCGCTGTGGGTATTCAACATCAAGTATCCATCAATGCCCTACCTGCTCGGCGGCGTCTCCTTGGGCAATACATTCGGGTGCGACGTGACGTTGCGGGGTTCATACGCCCACGTCGGTTGCGACGACTACAGGCTGTTTGACATCTCCGCCCCGGCGGCGCCCAGGCCCGCGGGCTACTACGCGACACCCTACAGGGTCAGGAAGGTCGATTGTGACAGCACGTACATCTATGCGGCCTGCTACCTTGCTGGAGTCTGCGTTCTTGAGCAGTTGCCGGCGGGAGTTGCCGAGCCGAAGCAGGGCGAGGCGGAGCAGGCGCGGAAGGGGGCGACCGTTGTCAGGGGAGTGCTGTTCCTGCCAGCGAATGGCGAGGGGCGAATAGCGAATGGCGAGTTGCTCGATGTCTCCGGTCGGAAGGTAATGGCCCTGCATCCCGGCGCGAATGATGTGCGGGCGCTGGCACCCGGAGTCTACTTCGTGAGGGAGCAATCAGTAGTCAGTAGTCAGCATTCAGGGCCGTCAGCGGGCGGCTGCCAGAAGGTGGTGCTGACGGAGTAGGGCGAAGGGCGGGAGCAGCTTGGCGCAAGAGAGGACGCCCCGGGGAGCCGGGGCGTCCGCAGTAACGGAGAGGTTTCGGGCTATTTGATAAGCGCTACTTTGCCGGTGCAGGTTGAGCCGGAGGCGGTGAGGTGGTAGAAGTAGATGCCGCCGGAGATGCCGGCTGTGCTGAGTTCGGCGTAGTTGCGGCCGGGTTTGCCGGCGAGGGTCGCGGTTGTGACCTGGCGACCGGAGCCGTCGTAGATTGCGAGCGTGACGTTGCCCGCGGCCGCGAGGTCGTAGGTGAACGCGAGGCCGCCGGCCGCCTGCCGCGTGACTTTGACGCCGGAGAGCGGCGCGACATTCTCGGCCATCACGCCTTCGTCACCCGGAGGCATCGAATACTGGTTCTGGCTGAGGACGATGGAGCCGGCGTTGGCGCAGCTTAAGTCGAACCAGTAGGAGCCGGAGCCTTTGTAGGACTTGACGTAGAGTTTGTAGTTGCCGGTGACGGTCGGGGTGTAGCCGATGTACTCTTCCCGGGTGCTGCTGGTGGCTGAAGCGACCAACCCGTTGGACGGGTTGTAGAGGTAGAGGTCGAAGTCGATGCTCGTCGACCAGTTCGGCATGACCATGGTCGCGGCAATCGGATAGGCGGTGGAGTTGACGTTGATGGTCCAGATGTCAATCTTGCCTTTGCCGCCGAGCGCTTCGCTCTTGTAAACGTGCGCAGGCACGGTCGGGCCCGTGCCGGTGTAGCCGCCGGCGAGCTTGATGGCGTCGTAGCCCTGCAGCCGGCCGGAGCCGTAGTCGTTCTCTTTCCCGGTCGGGCCCCAGTCCTGCGCGGTTGACTGGAGGTAGCTCTTGATTTGCGCCGGGGTGAGGCTGGGGTTGGCGTCAAGCATCAGGGCCGCGGTACCGGCGATGAAGGGCGTGGCCATCGAGGTGCCGCTCATCACCGTGTACTGGTTGGTGGTGCCCGCCTTGGCGGCCGAGATGTTCCAGCCGGGGGCGCAGACGTCGGGCTTTACGCGGTTGTCCGCGGTCGGGCCGCGCGAGGAGAAGTAGGCGAGGAAGTATCCGTTCTCGCCGCAGTCCGACATCGCGCCGACCGTGACGGGCAGTTCCGCCGCGCCGGGCGTACTGACTGTGTAGGTCTTGGGCCCGGCGTTGCCGGCGGCGATGCAAACGACGAGGCCGGCGTTGACCGCGTTGTTGCAGGCGACGGACATCGCGTCCTGGCCGTTGGAACTGCCGCTGCCGCCCAGGGACAGGGAGATGATTTCGATGCCGTAGGTCGCCTTGTTGGTCACGCACCAGTTGATGCCGTTGATGATGGCAGTTGATGTGCCGGAGCCGGCCGAGTTGAGCACTTTGACGCCGACGAGCGCGGCTCCGGGCGCAACGCCCTTGGTGCCCGCGTCGCCGGAACCGGTGGCGATTGAGGCGCAGTGGGTGCCGTGGCCGTTGTCGTCATAGGGCGAGGTGCGGCCGTTAACGTAGTCCACCCAGCCGATGATTTTGCCGCCGTCGAGGTCCATGTGGCCGGGGTCGGTTCCGGTGTCGATAATCCCGACGACGATATCGTCTTTGTTGTAGGTGGTCGCGCCGCCGCTGCGGTCGCCGTCAACGGCGAAGTCGGTGCGGGCCTTGGTAACGCCGTACCAGGTCTCGGCCGTGGTCAGGCAGGCGTGGACTTCGTTGTCGTATTCTATCTGCTTGACGTTACCGAGCCAGGCCAGCGCGGATATCTGTTGCGGGGTCAGGTTCGCGGCGAAGCCGGGGATAATGTCCCAGCGGGCAGTTGTCGTGAACCCGCCGACCTGGGCCTGTAGTTCGGAAATCACCGCGTCCCCAGCCGGTTGGTCGAGCATGACGATTACCGGCAGTGCGCCGGACGAACTCAGCATGAGCTGGTTGAGGTTCTGGGCGATTTTGTCGCCGTCAGTGTCGTATAGTATCGGCACTTCCGGCAGAGGCGCTGCTGTCTTGGCGGCGAACGACGCCGCCACCAGACAGAGCAGGACAGGGACTAACTTCATACGGTCCTCCTTGGGATAATTCGGGTAACCATATAGATGGTAAGACCCGCGCGGCAGGAGGTCAAGAACGAACGAAGGCCGGTTCGGAGAGGGCTGACCGTAGATCACGCAGATGACGCAGATGGTTCGGGTTCGGACAAAGCAGAAGTCAGAGCCCAGAGACCAGAATGCAGAACTGCGGAGGGGGAGAGGACCACCGCAAATTACGCCGAGCTCCTGACTCCTACCTGCTAACTCCTAACTCACCGCGGTGCGCGGGTTGACTTTCCGGGCGAATCGGCTATTGTTTGGACGCAAATCATTGGAGGAACGAATAAATGCCTTTGACCAAAGAAACCAAAGACAAGCTGATCGGGACCTACAAGATCCATGAAAAGGATACCGGGTCTCCGGAGGTGCAGGTCGCTATCCTCACTGAAAGAATCGGGATGCTGACTGACCACCTGAAAATTCACAAGAAGGATAAGCACTCGCGCCGCGGGCTCATCAAGCTCGTGAACGAGCGCCGTCGCCATCTTGACTATCTCGCCAAGCACCATAAACCACGCTACGAGAAGATCGTGGCCGACCTGAAGTTGAGAGGTTAAGATGCAACGAGTTGAAAAGGAAGTCTGCGGCCGCACGCTCTCATTTGAGCACGGCCAGGTCGCCCGGCAGTCGGACGGGGGAGTCCTCGCCCGCTACGGCGACACCGTAATCCTCGCGAGCGCGGTCTATGCCAAGGAGCCGCCGAAGGATTACCTGGACTATTTTCCGTTGATTGTGGACTACCGCGTGCTGGCCTATGCCGCGGGCAAAATCCCGGGCGGGTTCTTCAAGCGCGAGGGAAAGCCCCGCGACAAGGAAACCCTGACCTGCCGGTTGATTGACCGGCCCATCCGCCCGCTGTTCCCGCCGAACTTCCGAAGCGACACGCAGATTGTCGAGTACCTGCTTTCGACCGACCTGGAGAACGAGAGCGAGTTCCTCGGCCTGATTGCGGCGTCGGCGGCGCTGCACATTTCGGACATCCCGTTCCAGGGGCCGATTGGCGCATGCCGGGTCGGGAAGATTGGCGGCGAGTTCGTCCTGAACCCGCCGATGACCAAGGAACCTGAGGCCGAGATGTGGATGCTGTACGTCGGCATCGGCGACCAGGTGATGACGATTGCCGGACAGGCCCGTGAGGTGTCGCCCGAGGACATCGACAAGGGCTGGGAGCTGGCGGTACCGGTCATCAAGCAGACGATTGACCTGCAGAATGAGCTGCGGGCGCTCGTCGGCAAGCCGAAGCTGGTGAACGACAAGCCGAACGTGCCGCCGGCGCTCGAGGCCGAGATTCGCAAGGCCGCGGCGGACCGGGTGAAGGCGGCCAACGACATCGTGGACAAGTTGGCGCGCGGCAATGCCCGCAGCGACCTTCGCCGGGCAGTGATTGCCGAGCTGGCCGAGAAGTTCCCGGGGTCGGACAAGATGATCAAGGAAACGCTGGACGAGATGTTCGGCGAGGACATGCGGCGCCGGGTGCTTGAAACCGGCGTGCGTCTCGACGGCCGTAACGAGACCGAAGTCAGGCAAATTGACTGCGCGGTCGGGGTCCTGCCCCGGGCCCACGGTTCGGCCCTGTTCACCCGCGGCCAGACCCAGTCGCTCGCCGCGACCACGCTCGGCACCAGGCAGGACGAGCAGGTCATCGATGACGTCGAACTGGAAGTGGAGGAGCGGAAGTCCTACATGCTCCACTACAACTTCCCGCCATTCTCGGTCGGCGAGGTCAAGTTCCTGCGCGGCCCCGGCCGCCGGGAAATCGGCCACGGCGACCTGGCTGAGCGCGGGCTCGAAGCGGTCATCCCGAAGGACGAGGACTTCCCGTACACGGTGCGGATTGTCTCGGACATCCTCGAGTCGAACGGCAGCTCGTCGATGGCGTCGGTCTGCGCCGGTTCGCTATCGCTGATGGATGCGGGCGTACCGGTGAAGGC
>CAIVTL010000445.1 GCA_903908785.1 Caldifarciminota bacterium
CCGGCTCAGCCGAGGAACGGGACAAGGCCTTCGCGGAGCTCAAGGAACTGGAGTTGCTGCCCGACCGGTATCACTGGTACGAGCGCCGGGCCGACCTCGAGATGACCTACTACGAGGAGAGCCGGGGCAAGCAGGCGGAGAAGATTGTCGGCGCCATGGGCCGGAAGATGGTGGCTGAGCCGATCCGGTACCAGGCCGACGATGTCGACCATCTCTCAGCCCGCCGGGTGAAGCGCGTGGGCGAACTGCTCGAGAACCAGTTCCGTACGGCGCTGATGCAGTTGGCGCAGAACATCCGGGAACGGGCCGCCTTCATTGACGACAGCCTGCTGACGCCCCAGGAGTTGGTCAACACGCGGGTCGTGGCCAACGCCATCATGCAATTCTTCACCCAGAGCCAGCTCTGCCAGTTTATGGAGCAGACCAACCCGCTGACCGAGCTGACGCACAAGCGCCGGGTTTCGACGCTCGGGCCGGGCGGCCTGACCAAGGAGACCGCGGGCTTCGAGGTGCGGGACGTCCACTACTCCCACTACGGACGGATCTGTCCGATTGAGACGCCGGAAGGCCCGAACATCGGCCTGATTTCGACCGTCGCTACGTACGGCAGGGTTGATCAGTACGGATTCATGACCACGCCCTACTGGCGCGTGAGCGACGGCAAGGTGATGGTCGGCAAGGGCCGGGAGATCTATCTCAACCCGGATGAAGAAGACCACTATGCGATTGCCCAGGCGACGAGCAAACTGACGCCGGAACACCGTTTCGCCGACGAAGATGTCATCTGCCGCCGCAAGGGTGACGTCGTGTCCCTGGCACCGGACCAGGTTGACTTCATGGACGTGTCGCCCAAACAGATTTTCGCGCCGTCGACGGTGATGGTGCCGTTCCTGGAACACGATGACGCGGACCGGGCGTTGATGGGCGCGAACATGCAGCGCCAGGGCGTGCCGTTGCTGCTGCCGGAGAAGCCGCTGGTGGCGACCGGCGTCGAGGGCAAGTTCGCGGCCGAGTCGGGGGCAATTCTGCTGGCCCCGGACGACGGTGTGGTCACCAGGGTGGATGCGCGTACGGTGGTCGTGCGCAGCGACCGCGGGCTGACCGAGTACAAGCTCCGCAAGTACAAGAAGTCGAACCAGTACACCTGCCTGTCCCAGCGGCCGGTGGCGCGGACCGGGGACCGGGTCAAGAAGGGCGACCTGCTGGCGGACGGCCCGGCCACCCAGGACGGCCAGCTCGCGCTGGGCCGGAACGTGCTCGTCGCGTTCGTGCCGTGGCGCGGCTACAACTACGAGGATGCAATCATCGTCTCCGAGGACCTGATAAAGGAAGACGGTTTCACCTCGATCCAGATTCTGGAGTTCGAAATCCAGGCTCGTGAGACCAAGCTCGGGTCGGAAGAGATTACCCGTGACATCCCGGGCGCGACCGAGGATGAGCTGCGCAACCTGGACGAGTTCGGGGTAATTCGGCTCGGGGCCGAGGTCGGGCCCGGCGACATTCTGGTCGGCAGGATTACGCCCAAGGGCGAGACCGAGTTCACGCCCGAGGAACGGCTGCTGCGCGCCATCTTCGGCGAGAAGGCGGCCAACGTCCGTGACACGTCGATGCGCGTGGAGCCGGGTGTCTTCGGGGTCGTGATCGAGCAGCGAATCCTGAGCAAGAAGCTCGGCGACGCGATGAACCGGCGGCTTGAGAAGGAACGGGTGGCCGAGGCCGGGCACCGCTACGACCTGAAGAAAGAGTTCCTGCAGGAACGCCGCGACGAGCGACTGCGGGCGGTGCTGCGGGGTCAGAAGGCGGCGGCCAACGCCAAGGACGCACGGGGCCGAATCCTACACAAGGCCGGCCAGCCGATGACCGACGAGTTTCTGCGGTCGGAAGACTTCGCGGGCCTTCACAACCTCGAACAGCTGGTGTCGAGCCCGAAACTCCAGCTCGAGATTCGCTCGGCCATGAAGGGCTACGACGACGCGCTGACCGAGGCCGAGAAAGAACAGAAGCAGGAAATCGACCGGGTGTCGCGCGGCGACGAACTGCCGCACGGCGTGCTGAAGTGGATTACGATTTTCATCGCCCAGAAGCGGAAGCTGGCGGTGGGCGACAAGATGGCCGGCCGCCACGGCAACAAGGGCGTGGTTTCGAAGGTGCTGCCGGTCGAGGACATGCCCTACATCTCGGTTGAAGCCGAGAGCAAGGACGCGAGCGAGACCATTCGCGGCATGCGCGGCATGCCGGTAGACATGATACTGAACCCGCTGGGCGTCCCGTCTCGAATGAACCTCGGCCAGGTGCTGGAGACGCACCTTGGCTGGGCGGCGAAAGTGCTTGGATACCAGGCGTTCTGCCCGGTGTTTGAGAGCGCGACGCCGGAGGAAATCAAGGTCGAGTTGCGCAAGGCCGGGCTGCCCGAGGACGGCAAGATTGTGATGTACGACGGGCGGACCGGGAACCGGTTCGGCGGCACGATTACCGTCGGCATGATGTACATGGTCAAGCTTATCCACATGGTGGACGACAAGATTCACGCCCGCTCGACCGGCCGCTACTCGCTTATCACCCAACAGCCGCTGGGCGGCAAGGCGCAGTTCGGCGGCCAGCGGTTCGGCGAGATGGAAGTCTGGGCGCTGGAGGCATATGGCGCCGCCCACGCGCTCCAGGAGATGTTGACCATCAAGTCCGATGACGTCGAAGGGCGGAGCGCGCTGTACGAGTCGCTGATCCGTGGCAAGAACCCGCCCCGGCCCCGGACGCCGGCCTCGTTCGCGGTGCTGGTTAAGGAGCTGCAGGGCCTCGGGCTGGAACTCATCCCCGAACGGGGAAAGGAGACCGTATGACGTCCGACCGGGATTTCTTCGACTTCGACTCGCTGCGGCTGCGGATCGCGTCGCCGGAAACGATCCGGAGCTGGTCGAGCGGCGAAGTCATCAAGCCCGAGACCATTAACTACCGGACCCAGAAGCCGGAGCGTGACGGTCTGTTCTGCGAACGGATATTCGGCCCGGTCAAGGACTACGAGTGCAACTGTGGCAAGTACAAGAAGATCCGGTACAAGGGAATCGTCTGCGATCGGTGCGGGGTCGAGGTTACGACCTCGGCGGTGCGCCGGCAGCGGATGGGGCACGTCGAGTTGGTCGTGCCGGTAGCCCACACGCTCTTCTACCAGGTCCCGCCTTCGAAGATCGGCCTGATGCTCGCGCTTTCCATCAACCAGGTCGAGACGGTGCTGAACTACGAAGCCTACGTGGTCATCGAGCCCGGCAGCTCGCCCTACAAGAAGATGGACCTCATCACCGAGGAGGAGTTGAAGAAGATCGCCGACAAGTTCGAAGGGTTCGAGGCGGCCGGCGGCGCGCCGGCGCTGAAGACCCTGCTGTCGCGCATCGAGCTCGACGACCTGGCCGCGGAACTGCGCGCGCGAATCAAGCACGAGACCTCGCGCCGGTTCAACCTGCTCCGGCGGCTGCGCGTGGTCGAGGCGTTCCGCTCCTCGGGCGCGCGCCCGGAGTGGATGATCCTCGACGTGCTGCCGGTGATTCCGCCGGACCTGCGCCCGCTAGTGCCGCTGGAGGGTGGCCGCTACGCCACGTCGGACTTGAATGACCTTTACAAGCGGGTGATTGTCCGTAACAACCGGCTGAAGCACCTGCTGTCAATCCGGACGCCGGACATCATCCTCAAGAACGAGAAGCGGATGCTGCAGGATGCCGTGGACACGCTATTCTCGAACGAGACCAGGCCGCGGCCGGTGCGCGGACGCGGCAACCGGCCGCTAAAGTCGCTCTGCGAGGCGCTGCGCGGCAAACAGGGCCGGTTCCGTCGCAACCTGCTCGGCAAGCGCGTGGACTACTCGGGTCGCTCGGTTATTGTCGTTGAACCGACGCTGAAGCTCCACCAGTGCAGCCTGCCCAAGGAGATGGCGCTCGAGCTGTTCAAGCCGATGATTCTGCGGAGGCTCGAAGAGCGGCGGCTGGCCGAAAGCGAGCGCGGGGCGAAGAGCATGTACCGGCGCGAGGCGCCGGAGGTCTGGGAGGTGCTTGAGGAAGTCACCAAGGACCACCCGGTGATGCTGAACCGCGCGCCGACCCTGCACCGGGTTTCGGTCGAGGCGTTCTTCCCGATACTGTCCGAGCACCGGGCAATCGGCATCCACCCGCTCGTCTGCCCGCCGTTCAACGCCGACTTCGACGGCGATACGATGTCGGTGCACGTGCCGTTGACGCCGGAGGCGATAATCGAGGCGTCGGTGCTGCTGCTCTCATCGCACAATATTCTGTCCCCGGCGCACGGCCGGCCCCTGATGACGCCGTCGCAGGATATCGTTGTCGGGGTCTACTACATCACGAAGAAGCGGGTGGATCGGACCGAGTTCGTCGGGACCTTCGACGACTTCGAGACAGTGCATTCGGCCTACGACCTGGATGAACTGGAGATTCACGATCCGATCAAATTCCGCTACGACGGCAAGACCTGGGAGACGACCGTCGGCCGGGTGCTGTTTAACGAGGTACTGCCACCGCAACTCCGGTTCGTGAACGAGAACTACCCTAAAGATAAGCTGGTGGCGCTCGTCGACACCTGCAGCCGAACCCTGGGTCTTGAGGCGACCGCGCTGCTGCTCGACGCGGTCAAGGACCTCGGGTTCGAACAGGCGACGCGGTCCGGGCTTTCCATCGGCGTCGATGACGTCGTCGTGCCGAAAGAGAAGTACGCCATCCTCGACCGGAGCGAGCGCGACCTGAAGAAGGTGCACAAGGCCTACGAGCGCGGGCTGATGACCGACGCGGAGAAATACAACCTCGTCGTCAATACCTGGACGCTCGCGACCGCCGAGGTTGAGGAAGCGCTGATGAAGCGATTGAGCGAAGACCAGGACGGCTTCAACCCGGTGTTCATGCTGATTGACTCGGGCGCGCGCGGCTCGCGCACCCAGGCCGCCCAGATCGGCGGCATGCGCGGGCTGATGGCCAAGCCGCAGCGGCGGTCGGTCGGTGAAGAGGTTATCGAGACCCCGATTAAGAGCTCCTTCCGCGAGGGGCTGTCGGTCTGGGAGTACTTCATCTCGACCCACGGCGCGCGCAAGGGCCTGACCGATACCGCGCTGAAGACCGCCGAAGCCGGGTATCTGACCCGGCGGCTGGTCGACGTGGCCCAGGACGTGGTGATTACGATTGAGGACTGCGGCACGATTCTCGGACAAGAGGTCACGGCGTTGCGCGAGGGCGCGGACGTCGTTGAGCCGTTGTCCGAGCGCATCGCGGGCCGGTTCTCGCTCGATGACGTCGTCAACCCGGTGTCGAGTGAGGTTGTCGTCCGCTCCGGCGAGGCGATTACCGACGAGGCGGCCGAGGAAATCGAGAACTACGGCATCGAATCGGTGCGGGTGCGGTCGGTGCTCACCTGTGAGTCGCGGGCCGGCCTGTGCGTGAAGTGCTACGGCCGGAACATGGCGACCGGACAAATCGTCGAGATCGGCGAGGCGGTCGGCGTCGTTGCCGCCCAGTCCATCGGCGAGCCGGGCACGCAGCTCACCCTCAAGACCTTCCACGTCGGCGGCGTCGCCTCGCGCGTGGCCGAGCAGACCAAGGCAACCGCCAAGTTCGCGAGCAAGGTGAAATACGAAGGCCTGGTCACGGTCAAGCGGAC
>CAIVTL010000446.1 GCA_903908785.1 Caldifarciminota bacterium
AGCATCGCCACCGGCGCGATCGGGACCCCGCGCAACCGGGCCATGTCGAAGGTGCCCGTCTGCGTGTAGATCATGATGAAGGCGAAGAGCATCAGCGATGCGCCGAGGAAGGTAATCAGGAACGCCTTGTCGGCCTTCCTGGTGAACTCCGGTTTCCGGTAGTAGCCGATCAAACGCCAGGAGCAGATGCCCGCAATCTCCCAGAAGATGTAGAGGAATATCAGGTTCGCCGAGAAGACGAGGCCCATCATCGAGCCGATGAACAGGAGCACCATCGTGTAGTACTCGGTCTCGTTGTCGGTGTGGGCGATGTAGCCGGCGGAGTACAGGATGATAAGCGCGCCGATGCCCGAGGAGGCAAGGGCCACGAATAGCGCCAGCCCGTCCACGAGGAAGAGGTCGTTCAGGCCGGCGAAACTGAGGGCAGAGGTGCTGATTACCGTGCCGTGAGCACCGGCAATGACCGAGGGGATGAGCATCAGGCCGCATGCCGTGGTGGCGAAGCCGAGCACGTTCGCCCAGATGGTCCGCGCCTGGCGGCCGAGGAGGGCCACAAGCGGGATGGTCAGCGCGCCCAGAATCGGCACGCCGATCATCGTCAACACAAGAGCCGATGTGTTAGTCACGGTGATTCTCGGCCCTGCGCGCCGGCTGCGCGCCTCGCCGTCCCATGGAAGGCAGAGCAGAAGGAATACAGGTCCGGCCGGAAAGTGACCGGATCCTGGTCATGCTACCAGCGCGGCCCGGGAAAGGCGCGCCATCCCAAGAGAAGCAACTGACCTCGGTCTACAGGTGCCTGTATGGAGTGCTCCGTTATTTGAGGGTGAACCGGTAAGGTATTGAAATCCATACCCTTACTGGCTTGTCTCGCTGCTTGGCCGGGGTGAACTTGGCTCGCAGGGACGCCTCGATTGCTGAGGCATCAAGCATCTGGTTCCCCGAGCTCTTGAGCATCCGGGCATCCATGACCGAGCCATCAAGGTCCAAGAGCGCCTCGACAAACGCTGTCCCTTCGATTCCGGCGGTCCTGACTATCTCCGGGTAGGTAGGCACCGGGATGTTGATGGGCTTGGGTTTGACTTCGACCTTGAAGAACGGCACGGTCGGAGGGTACGTCTTGATGCGATAGCCCCCGACTCCTCCCTTGCCGGAGCCGCCGGCTTTGGGAAGGGCAAGCAGGTCGTCGAGTCCCTTGGTGTTGTCGCCAAGTTTCAGAACTTCCCCGCCTTCGCCGGGCGCACTCAGGTCAAGTCCGCTCTGGTCAATCTTCGCCTGGGACATGTCCACCGGGCCCTTGGCAGCATCAGCTCCGCCGCCGGCATCAGGCAGTCCGAGGTTGGCGACTTCCGGGCGGTAGCTCATGTCTACCGGGCCATCCGGGGCGATGTTCTGGTCCGAGAAGTTGACGTTCTCCATGTTCAGGTCGGCGATAGCGCCGGCACCGCCCCCCGCGCGATGGGGGCGCGTGAAGTAGAACGCAAAGGCCACGTGCAACAATGCGGCCAGGACCAGCGCGGTTCCGAAGGTTCTGCCAGTGTGCTCATCGCGCAGATGAGGTATGGTGATACCGGCAGCGTTCATCATGATGCTCTGTTCACGCATTCTAGCCCTCCCTGAACTTCTTGGTTCCGGCGACGATGCGAAGTCCGCCGGCGCGTCTCACCGTGCTTAAGATGTCGAGTACCTGCCAGGTCATGACCGTGGTGTCGGCGCGCACGACGATCATCATGTACGGGTCTTTCTTCATCTTGCCGACGATGCTGTCTCCCAATTCGGATAGACTCGCCAGCAGCACATCGTCCAGGAGCAGCCGGCCGTCTTCAGTGTAGGTGATATTGATACTGCTCTCTATCTTGCGCTCCGACGCGTGGGTCCGGGGCAGGTTGACCGGCGTGCTGTTTTGGGACACTACCAGGGGAGATATTACCATCATGATCAGGACCAGCGTCAGGCCGATAGCGGCGATGGGCAGGATTTCGAGGTTGGGCGGCGGCTTCATTGGGCACTCCGGTTGCGCAGCAGGGCAAGGTCGGCCGCGCCGTTCTGTTTGGCCAGGTCCAATACGCGCATAGTGCGGGCGTAGTCGACCTGGTCGCCGGTGGAAATGACCACCCGGCGGCTGGGGCTGCGCTCAATCAGTTTGGGCAGGAGTTCGGTCAGCCGCTCCGGGGTAACCTCGACATCATTGAGGAGAATTCGGCCATCGTTGCTCAGGAACACGCTCGCCTTGATGTCCGAGACGTTGGGGTCATCGGGTGCAGCTTTGGCGACGCCGGGCGCGGAAACGAAGATGCCGGTCTCGAAGAACAGCGGCATGGCAATCATGAAGCCGATTACGAGGCACAACGCGATGTCGACGAGCGAGTTGAGAATCAACTCGGTCGGGTACGGGTTCTGGTGCTTACGACGACGTAGCCACATTAGCTTAAGAGTGGCATCTGGGCCTAGGACGCGGCCGGGCCCTTGCCCTTTACTCTCTCCACTATGACAACCACGAGGTCGGAGGTACTCTCGAGGGTCGAGGCGATGTCGGACGCCTTCTTGGCGAAGTAGTTGGCGAAGAAGAGGGTCGGGATACCGATGAACAGACCGAACGCGGTGCAGACCAGCGCTTCGCTGATACCCCCGGCCACGACCGCAGGACCGCCAGAGCCGGAAGCAGCGATGTTTCCGAACGCGCGAATCAGCCCGGTGACCGTGCCCAGCAGCCCGAGCAGGGTGGCTGCGTTGGCGAGCGTACCCATGCCGCCCAGCAGCTTTTCGAGGCGGAGCCGTTCCCTGATGATCATGCCGTAGAGCACGCCGTACAACTGCTCGCTGGTCAACGTGGTGTTCTGAAGGGCGGTCGTGAACATCCTGCCCAGCGGGTTCTTCTGGCTGCGGCTCCAGACCAGCGCCTTTTCCGGTCCGCCGGCGGTTAGCTGCTTCTGGAATTCGTCCAAGCCCTTGTCGGGGTTAAAGCGGTTCCGGAAGAAGTACCAGAAGCGTTCCAGTATCAACCCCACTGCCAGTATCGACGCGACCAGCAGAATGACCATGACGATACTGTTCTTGAAGACGGAGAACAAGCTCTGACCGAGTATCATTTCCTCTCAGCTCCTTTGTTTGGCGATACTATATAATATTCTGTTCCGCTGCGCAGTTCGGCTGAACGTCCGCACCGGCAGCCGAGCACACCGGCATCATCGCCGAGACTCGGCCCGGACCGCCTGGGGCCTGCACAGATACGTTTGCAAATCATAGCTTCTCCGTCTTTTCTGTCAAGCATGACATACCCCAACCGGGAGGAGTATATTCCATGCCTCGTCAGGCGTTGCGGTGCCCGCACCAGAAGGGAGCGCACACGAGGTTTGTCCTCGCGCCCGCCCCGGCCGCGGGCAGCCTTGACATCGGGAGTGATTTTGGCAAGACTTAGCAGCGCGTCGTCGCAATGGTTCGGCCGGGCCGCGACCGCTTCCAGCCGCTCGGCGCCCGAGAAGTGGCGGAACCGCGTGGAGAATGCAGGATAGCATTACTTATATATAAGGAGTCATTGGAATGTCAGCAAAAGCCTTGTTCGCTACTTCGGCACTGGCGGTCGCAGCCGTGGCCGCGCTGTTTGTCGGCTGCGCCCCGAGTCAGACCGTCGCAAAGCAACCCATCCAGACCCCGGAGGAAGCAAGACGGGATACTGCCAAGCAGTACTTCAGCATCGGTGCCGGCTACCTCCAGCAGGGCGAAACCGATGCCGCGATCCAGAACTTCAAGCGTTCGTTGACCTATGATCCGGCCTACTACGATGTCTACCTCATGATGGGCACCGCCTACCGCCGGTTGAACGACGCCAACCAGGCCGAGGGGGTCTACCGTGAGGCCATCAAGGCCAGCCCGAAGCAGGCCAAGGCCTACCTGGAACTGGGCGACATGCTGCAGGCATCTGGCCGGGACACCGCGGCCATGCTTGTCTACCAGGAGGGGCTGGCTAACGATTCAAGCAACGCCGACCTGTACAACGGGGTCGCCGAGATGTACCTCAAGCGGAACCAGAAGGCGCAGGCTGATTCCGTCTACAAACAGGCAATCGCCCGGTTCCCGGACGAACTGTCGGTGGTGTGGAACTTCGCCGACTTCCTGTTCCGCCAGAAGCGTTTCGCGGATGCCCTGCCCGCGCTGGAACCGCTGGCCGGCAAGTATCCCAAGATCGCCGAGGTGCGCAACAAGCTTGCCGACGCCTATGCCGGCGTGAAGCAGTATGACAAGGCGGTAGCCCAACTCGAGTCGCTGCTCATGCTTGACCCCGCCAACAACACGACGGTCTTGCGCCTGGGCGTGTCTTACCAGAAAGCCGGGAAAAACAAGGAAGCAATGCAGCAGTACGACACGCTGTTTGCCCGGGATTCAACGCAGCCCCTGCCGCTCCGGTTCAAGGCCGAAATACTTGCAGACCAGGGCAGCGGCAACACGGCCGAGCAGTTGCTGCGCAAGGTGCTCAAGCTGGACCCGAAGGACATGCTGGCGGTCGCCGACCTGGGCGACGTCTACCTGAAACGGGCGACTGACACGAACCCGAAGAACCTGGCCGATGCTACGACCGCCGGGCTCGATGAAGCGATCAGGCTGTGTGACGAGGCGAAGGGATACTACGCGCGGGCATCGGACGACTCGGACCTGAGAGACTATTGCGCGTCCAAGACTGCCTACGCCGACAAACTGCTCAGGTCACTCAAGCTGGAGCGTTCGGTCCGGGACTAGCCTGATTCAGTCCCGACCCGCCCGGCGCGGGACGGGTTGGTCTCGAAGCTCGCGGTCTATCGCTCCGGGCGCGAAGGCTGTCCGGTTCGCCGAGTTCGCGGCCAAGCTCGGCAATACGATTCCCGACCTCGGCCCCAACCGGCCCGCTCCTGCCGACAAACCATTGACCCCGGCCGAGGTTTCCGAGTGGGAGGAGTACTTCCGCAAAGGGCGGCAGGACAAGCGCAGCTAGCCGCAAGCAGGGCAGGGCGCAAGCTCAAGCGCAAGCCGGAAACGGTCAGCCGCCGCCAGCCGTGAGCCGAGCATCGGGAAGCCGCCCGCGCGTCGGTTGGGCTTGACTTGGAAAATTCCAGGCCGATACTGTGAACGTCTGGGGATACCAATGTCGATGCGAAACACGACTATCGTCCTCCGTTCCGGCCTGCTGGCCCTCTGCCTTGCGGCAGGGGCGGGGCGGGCGCAGTATCTTGAGGCGCAGGTTCCGACCGGCGATTCACCGCAGCAGGTCTTCTGGAACCCGACCAGCAACAAGGTGTACGTCTCGAACGAGCAGGCTGGCACCGTGACGGTCATAGACGGGGCGACGAACAATGTCCGCGCCACGGTTGCTGTGGCAGATTACCCGCTCAACATATGCCACAACACGGTCCTTAACAAGGTCTACGTCTCCTCGTGGGACAGCAACCGCATCAATGTGATAGACGGCGACGGCGACACGCTGATACGCAAGATCACGGTCTCGGGCTGCCCGATGTTCATGACGTTCAACGGTGCCATGGACAAGCTCTACGTCGCCTGCATCGATGCTGACCGGGTCGCGGTGATAGACGGGGTCACGGACGACGTCACTGCGTCGATCTCAGTGATGGGCGTCCGCCGACTGCTTTGGGTCCCGACGACCAACCGCGTCCTGTGTTACACGGACAGGGACGCCGACACGACCAAGGCGATTGACTGCGCAAGTGACGAAGTGGCGGTGCGGCTCCCGCTGCCAACCGGACTTGACTTATTGGCCGGTTGGAGCTACAACAGGGTCACCGACCTTGTCTATCTTGTTGCTCAGCGGGATGTGTATGTGCTCTCTTCATCGGGCGATTCGGTAGTGGGGACTATCCCAAAGGTGTCGAGTTCCAGCTCTACTGACTTAGTCGCACTCCCATCCCTAAACAGGCTCTTCGAGCTTGACAACGGCTGGCTGCTTGCCATTGACGGCACCACCAACACAGTCACTGATAGTCTTTACGTGGGAGGCGAGGAGATTGCCTGCGACACCACGAAGATGAAGGCATATTGCAGCGACATTTACCAGAACGGCGTCCACGTCGTTGATGCTCATACAGACACGCTCATCAAGACCATTTCGTTCGGGACTTCTCCCAACGCGATATGCTGGAATGCCACCAATAGTCGCGTCTATGTGGCCGACTACCGAGATAATATCGTCTACATTGTCAGGGATACCAGCACAGCGATAGCCGAGCAAAGCGCGACCGCGTCCGTTGTCCGGTATCAGGTCGCCACCGTGACGCGAGGGCCGCTCTTCGTGGCCAACCGTGGCGGAGCGGACCTGTATGGCGCGACCGGGCAGCGCGTCTCACTGCTCCATGCCGGCAAGAACAGTATCAGCGGCCTGCCGCGCGGGACGTATTTTGTCTGCGCGGCAGTTGGAAAGGAGGTGCGCAAGGTAATACTGGTCCGCTAGGTCCAGGTCAGCAGGTCCCGTCGAGAGAAAGTGGGCGGAGTCGGTGAAGATGATAAGGATAGGAGTCTCTACATGAGGACCGGAATCTGTACGGTCGTAGTTCTGTTATTGGCCGGGCTGCCGTTCGTATCGGGTGCAGCGCCGGCTGTCATTGCGGCCCCGTGGTCGCAGAAGTTCGGAGGCGCTGGTGATGACGCCGCCATAGCCGCTACGGCGGACGGTGAAGGTCGGGCCTACGTATTGTGGCTCGACGCAGACTGCGGCGAGCCGGAATTCGGCGACGCACCCGAAGACGACCCTTCGGACTTAGTGGTATCGCGATATACGCGCGTCGGCCCAGATACCTGGGACAACCAGGAACTCTGGCGCTGGAACTCTGATTCTGCGGACGACGAGTTTGCTGAGGTGCCGTTGGGATTCGTCGTGGCAGAGGATGGTAGCGGGCTGCACGGTTTTGTCGTAGACAGTACAGATGAGGACAACAACTACCATGTTCTGGCCTTCCTAAACAGCAACCCTGACCCGGTCTGGAACGTTGGCTTCGACAATGGCGCGGTCCCGCTGCGCACGGCCACGTTCGTGGACATGGCGGTGCAGACCGTCGATGGCCAAGCTGGCGTCGTGGTGCTGGGGAAACTCAAGGGCCTGCCGATTGCGGATGGGTACTTCGTGGTTAGCTACAAGCCGAATAATGGACAGGCCCGATGGCGCAAGCGGCTGGACTGGCCGGGAGCCGGCGAGTCCCCGACAGCGATATCGTGCAACAGCACGGGCGAGGTATTTGTAACCGGTACGAGCGCGCCCCTGATCGGCCACAGCAAGATAGTCACCTGCAAGCTAGATGCGAAGAGCGGGAACACTGCCTGGACGCACTCGCAGGGGACGTCGACCGCCGACTTTGAGGCTATGGACATCGAGGCGCAAGCCTACTCCGCAGGAGTGGTCCTTGTGCTGGGCCTGCGCAGCGGACTGAACGACGACGTGGTTACCATCTGTTATCCTCAACAGGTCTCGCAGGACAGTTCTGCGACCTACTACGGCGAAACCAACCTAGACGAAGAGCCCATCGCGCTGAAGCTCGGCGACACGTGCGTCTACGTCAATCTGGCGACTGAGGATGCCAAAGGCGACCCAGTTTCCAGAGTGCTGAAGTACCGCTTGGATGGCATCGAACCGGTGCAGGGCTGGGCGCGCGACCTGCGGTCGGATGAGCCGGCAGGCATGACCGCCGATGGGCAGGGCAACTGCTATTCGGCCGTGAATCTGGGGCAAGGGGTGTCTGCGGCGCGCTACACCAGCGGAGGTATCCCGGGTCCAGTCTGGTCTTACGCCGATGGCGATAACGACCCTACGGTCGCGGGAGTGGCAGCCTACCGCAACACGACCTGCGACTCGTTCTTCGTCATGGTCGGCACGCAG
This sequence comes from Caldifarciminota bacterium, assembly GCA_903908785.1. GTDB lineage: Bacteria > Hydrothermota > Tepidihabitantia > Tepidihabitantales > Tepidihabitantaceae > UBA2258. The sequence continues at coordinate 7,853 of CAIVTL010000446.1, forward strand.
GATTCCGATAACGACGGCGACGAGGCGTTGGTCTTGATTTGCGACCTCGGCGGGCCAGCGGGCTGGGCGCTACTTGACGGGCAAATGCCGTTGACGCCGTCTGGCAAGGACGCGAAGGCAGGCGCTTGGCTGGTGGGCGACTCGGCGAGCGGGCTGATATACGCCGCGAAGGGGAACAACCAGCCGGACTTCTACAGGTACTACCCTGCGACCGACTCGTGGGACGTCACACGCAGGGCTTGGCCGGGCGGCATAGAGGGTAAGAACCCGAAGTATGGTTCCGCCGCGTGCTGTGACGGTAATGGCATCATCTACGCGACCAAGGGCAACAACTCGCTGGGATTCTGGAAGTACGACGCGAGCAAGGACTCGTGGCACCAGAAGTCCAATGTGCCGCTTGGCTTGTACAACAAGAGAGTCAAGGGTGGCACCGACCTTGCCTATGCGCGCGACCGGGTGTATCTGCTGAAGGGGTACAAGAACGAGTTCTACCGGTACAATCCGACCGTTGACTCGTGGTGCACATTGGCCCCGGCACCGGTAGGGCAGAACGTGAAATGGGACAAGGGTTCATGGCTGACGTACGACGGGGACAGTCTGATATATGCTCACAAGGCGAAGTATCACGAGTTCTACGCCTACAACCTGAACCGGGACACTTGGGGGCCATTGCTGGAGGGGATGCCGCTTGCCGGTTCTGCCGGAAGCAAACAGAGCAAGGACGGCGGGTGTGCTGTGTGGGTTGACGGAGCGGTGTTTGCGCTCAAGGGAAACAACACCAAGGAGTTCTGGATGTATAGCCCACTGATAGAGGGCTGGCCTCTGGAACTCGACACCATTCCGTCTGTCTCCCACACCGGTAGTCCGAAAAAGGTCAAGGCGGGTGCGGACATGACTGTCTGCGGAGGTCGCATCTACGCCCTCAAGGGCAACAAGACGCGAGACCTCTTGCGCTACAGCTTGCCCGGCGGCGGGGTAGACGCGCTGTTGCGGGAGCACTTTGCGGCGCAGCGCTTGATGAAAGACCAGGGCAGGC
>CAIVTL010000447.1 GCA_903908785.1 Caldifarciminota bacterium
GGAGCGCCTGAGTAAGGGCAGAAAAGAAGATTAGGGATTCCGGTCCAAAGGGGTTATACCCTGCGGAACAAAAATTTCTTTTTGGGCATTCTGTTTGGAAAAGGTCACAGCAAAGAGCCCCATGCGACTGTTTAACAAAAACACAGGTCTCTGCTAAGCCGTGAAGGCGATGTATAGGGACTGACACCTGCCCGGTGCCGGAAGGTTAAGGAAGGGGGTCAGCCGCAAGGCAAAGCTCTCGACCGAAGCCCCGGTAAACGGCGGCCGTAACTCTAACGGTCCTAAGGTAGCGAAATTCCTTGTCGGGTAAGTTCCGACCTGCACGAATGGTGTAACGAGTGGTGCGCTGTCTTGACAAGAAGCCCGGCGAAACTGTAGCGGCGGTGAAGATGCCGCCTGCCCGCGATTGGACAAAAAGACCCCGTGAACCTTTACTATACCTTGTCATTGGATTTTGGCAGGGCATGTGTAGGATAGGTGGGAGGCTGTGAAGCCTGGGCGCTAGCCCGGGCAGAGCCAGCGGTGAAATACCACCCTTGTTCTGTTGGGTTTCTAACACTGTGCCGTAATCCGGCCAGTGGACAGTGGCAGGCGGGTAGTTTGACTGGGGCGGTCGCCTCCCAAATTGTAACGGAGGCGCTCGAAGGTCGGCTCAGCACAGACGGTACTGTGCGTCGAGCGTAAGGGCATAAGCCGGCCTGACTGTGAGAGCGACGGCTCGATCAGAGACGAAAGTCGGACCTAGTGATCCTGTGGCGCTGCGTGGAAAGGCCATAGCTCATCGGACAAAAGGTACTCTGGGGATAACAGGCTGATTTCGCCCGAGAGTTCACATCGACGGCGAAGTTTGGCACCTCGATGTCGGCTCATCGCATCCTGGGGCTGAATAAGGTCCCAAGGGTTGGTCTGTTCGCCCATTAAAGCGGTACGTGAGCTGGGTTCAGAACGTCGTGAGACAGTTCGGACTCTATCCATCGTGGGCGTAGGAAACTTGAGGGGAGTTGCCCATAGTACGAGAGGACCTGGGTGAACGTACCTCTGATGTACGAGCTGTCCTGCCAAGGGCACTGCTCGGTAGTCAAGTACGGCAGGGATAACCGCTGAAGGCATCTAAGCGGGAAGCCCACCCCAAGATTAGGTTTCCCGTGTGACCCCCGCAAGGGGAGTCATCCTAAAGGCTCCTGGTAGACTACCAGGTAATAGGCCACAGGTGGAAGCGCAGTAATGCGTGTAGCCGAGTGGTACTAATCAGCCGTGCGGCTTGAGATTTCGGTCTTCCTCTTCTCCTTTTACATTCTGGAGTTTGACATTCCCGGCGGTGATACCGGAGGGGCCACACCTCTTCCCATTCCGAACAGAGACGTTAAGCCCTCCAGGGCCGATGGTACTGTGCTGGTAACGGCATGGGAGAGTAGGTCGCTGCCGGGTTTTCTTTTTTTCCGGCCCGGCGGTGCCCGGCCGCACGCGAGCCGGCGGCCGAAGCTGGATTGCCACGCTTGAAGTACTGCCGACTGTGCGACAAGAAAGCAACCGCGCAGTCGGTTGTGTCGAACCACATATTTCAGTTGACAGAAAGCTCTCTCTGCAGTATTATTATGTGAGCAGAGGCAATGAAGATGCGCAATAGAACACTATCGGATTCAACAGTCTGGCGGCGTTCAGTAGTGCGTCGCAGCGTCCTGCTCATTCTAATCCAAAAAAGAGAGGAGGTGAAACCCAATGAATAAAAAGGGCTTCACACTGATCGAACTGTTGGTTGTCATCCTGATCATCGGTATCCTGCTCGCCCTCATCATCCCGAACTTCGTGCTGTTCCAGGAGCGCGCCCGTCGCAGCTCTGTCAAGAACAACATGCACGTCATCCAGACGTCGCTCGAAGCGTATGCTACCGACCACAACGGTAACTACCCGGGAGAAGATGCGGACTGGGAGGACCAGGAGGACATCTTCTACGCGTACTTCCCGGGCGGTGACCCGATCGGCTCGAGCGGTTCGGCGATCTTCGGCCAGGCCCCACTCAACCCCTACACCGGCATCCGCTACAACTTGGGCGACAACGTGGACCTGAACTGGGTTCCCGACGAGCTCGACGAACCCGGGTTGAACGCTCAGGTTCGCAGCGACGACGACAACTGCTACTACGCTGACCGTGAGGCAGACGACGACGCTCAGGGTACGATATCGGTACTGGGCTACATGCCGGACGAAAACCCGCTGGCGGTTGTCCAGGAGTACGGCATCTGCGGCTATGGCCGCGACGTAACGGAACCGATGTTCGACCGCGACGACGTGAACGAGGAGTACATCTACTTCGTGCTCCACAACTAGACACTTCCTCGAAGTAAACTGAGCGGGGCCACGTGCCCCGCTCAGTTTTTGTCAGGCGCGGAATGCCCGGACGCCGCACCTCTGCGCGGGGGCCCCTCAAGCTACCATGCGCGAGAGGCCGGGTGCGATTTCCTTGAGCGGATGAGCTTCCACTAGATGTGTCCGCACAGCAGCAGAAACCGAACGAGTACACATCGGACGTCTCGCCTGCCATTTGGGAACTCGGGGAATGGGGATGATGCCCGCGTCCCGGGAGGACCGAAGACCAGTGAGGACAGATGCCTGTCTCGTGGTCGCTTCTGGATCGAGGGTGTGCACCAGCGTAGACCCCATTTTCGGGCGGCGGCGGGGGTACTCGTCCTCGGGAAATGGAAAACGCAGCGTCCCGCAAAACGTCGTCAGGCTTGCGGTTAGCTTGACAGCGTTGCGGCTGGTTCTATAATCGCTTTATCATGTCGAGCGTTTCCGAACCCGTAATCAGTGTCACTAGGCTGAGTAAGGTCTACCGCTCCGGATTCCGGATGAAGCGCGTACAGGCGCTCACGGACCTGAGTATGGAAGTAGAGAAGGGGGAAATCTTCGGTTTCCTCGGGCCGAATGGAGCGGGCAAGACGACGCTCCTCAAGATCCTGATGGGACTCTGCGAGCCGACATCGGGAAGCGCGCTGGTCTTCGGCAAGCCGCCCCGGGATGCAGCCGTCAAGGCGCGACTCGGCTTCCTGCCTGAGTCGCCGTACTTCTACGACCACCTCACGGCTAGGGAGTTTCTGCGGCTGGCCGCCCAGCTTTCGGCGGTTCCGAAGTCGGAGACGGCGGGCCGCGTCACCGGGTTGCTGCGGCTGCTCAGGATGGAGCGCTCGGCCGACGCCCAGATGCGCGGCTTCTCCCGCGGCATGCTGCAGCGCATGGGAATCGCCCAGGCGCTGGTCGCCGACCCCGAACTCGTCGTGCTGGACGAGCCGATGGGCGGACTGGACCCGGTCGGCCGCAAGGAATTCCGGGATATCATCATTGACCTTCGTGAGAGAGGCAAGACGGTTTTCTTCTCCACGCACATTCTCTCGGACGTCGAGATGATCTGCGACCGGGTCGGGATCGTCGTCGATGGCCGTATGGTCGAGGTCGGCCGCCTGAATGAGATTCTCACCGAAACCGCCGAGTCAATCGAGGTCACGGTCAGGGGCGCGACCGGCAAGACCCAGAAGATTCTCGAGCGCGTGTCCCAGCACTCCATCAAGTCCGGGGACGAACTGATGCTCACGGTCCGGAGTGACGAGGACGTCGACAAGATCATGGCCATCTGCCGAGAAGTCGGTGGCATCCGGGTAGTCGGCCTTGTGCCGCATCGGAAGACGCTGGAGGACTACTTCATGGCACACGTGGAGAGAGCCGGGAGGGCGTCGTGATTGACCGGGTATCCGGAGTGGCGCTGAACACGTTCCGTGAGTCAATCCGGGACAAGGTGCTGGTCACGCTGATAGTGTTCGCCGTGCTGGTGATGGGCAGCGCCCGGGTTATCCAACCCCTGGCGCTGGGCGAGGAGGCCAAGGTTATCAAAGACC
>CAIVTL010000448.1 GCA_903908785.1 Caldifarciminota bacterium
CATCTGATGAAAATCTCCGGCTTCAGTCACCCCGGCCTGGGCCAGGGCGCCTGAGATGATCTTATGATTTCCCGCCATGGCCGCCGGCGTCATACAGATACCATTCACTCTTTATGTCGTCTTTTCTGGCGACGTAAGTCTTCATCGTAGCTATCCTTATATCAAATTCGCGACTACTGTCAATGTTAAACGGGCTCGCAGACAGACCGTTGATCTCTGTCCGAACTCGACTCGGCGTTCCGTGGCCGGGTTTTGGCGTCCGGCAGAGAATGGCTATCATACTGATTTCCCGAGACAAATCAATAGCTGAGTTCATGCCCGGGGCAAGAGCGAGTTACGAGTCGCGAGTTGGGGGTTACGAGTTGCGAGTTGCGAGTTGCGGTTGCATTTGCTTGACTTGGCCGGACGTGTTATTATCTTGACTGCCCATGATTAATGGAGTTCAGATAAAGAAGCTGAAGCCGATTCCCGACGAGCGGGGTATGGTGATGGAACTGCTTCGTTCGGACGACGAGTTGTTTGAAAAGTTCGGGCAGGCGTATCTTTCCACCGTGTATCCGGGCGTGGTCAAGGGCTGGCACTATCACAAGGTCCAGACCGACAATTTCGCCATCGTCCGAGGCATGGTCAAGGTCGTGCTCTACGACGACCGTGACGGTTCGCCGACCCGCGGCGAAGTGGCGGAGTTCTTCATCGGCGAGCAGAACCCGGTGCTCATCAAGATTCCGCCAATGGTCCTGCACGGCGTGAAGGGTGTCGGCGCTGAGCCGGCCTACATGATTAATTGTCCGACTGAGCCGTACCATCCCGAACATCCGGACGAGTTTCGCCGGCCGCCGGATGACCCGGCGATACCGTACGACTGGCAGCGGAAGGAAGGATAGGTGCGGCGCGCGCTTGTCACCGGCGGGGCCGGGTTCATCGGCTCGAATTTTGTCCGTCATTTGATGGGCGTGCCCGGCTGGCGGGTGCGGGTGCTGGACAAGCTGACCTATGCGGGCAACCTCGGCAATTTCCCGGACCGGTACTGGAAGAACCCGCGATTTGAGTTCATGTGCGGCGACGTCTGCAACTGGCGCGTCGTCCGCAAGGCGCTCGTGGACGTTGACGCGGTTGTGAACCTCGTAGCCGAGACCCACATTGACCGGTCGATTGACAACGTGGGCCCGTTTGTGAAAACGGATTTTGTCGGCACGTCGGTTCTGCTTGAAGAATTCCGGCACAATCCCGGCGACCGATTCGTGCAGGTCTCGACCTGCGAGGTCTACGGCTCGGCGCGGACCGTGCCGATGGATGAGCAGCATCCAATCGAGCCCCAGAGCCCTTACGCGGCGACCAAGGCCGGGGCAGACCGGCTGTGCTACTCGTACTTCCGCACCTACGGGCTGCCGATAACCGTACTGCGGCCGTTCAACGTCTATGGCCCGAACCAGTATCCGGAAAAGGTCATCCCGTTCTTCTTCACCAGCGCGGCGGAGAACCGGCCGCTGTACGTCTATGGCTCGGGCCGGAACACACGAGACTGGACCCATGCGGCTGACTTGTGCGCACTGCTTGAGCGCGTGCTCGATGCGCCGCAGGCGAAGGTTGCGGGTGAGGTGTTTAACGTCGGGTCCGGGGAGGAACGGAGCTCGCTGGAGATTGCCGAAGCGGTGCTTGAGCATCTGGGTCGGCCGAAGAGCCAGATCG
>CAIVTL010000449.1 GCA_903908785.1 Caldifarciminota bacterium
CGCCTAACCTCTTCTTCGGCACCGGCATCCCGGCCTGCATCCTTGTGCTAGACAAGGAGAACGCTGCAGCGCGCAAGGGCATCTTCATGATCGACGCCAGCAAGGGCTTCCGCAAAGACGGCAACAAGAACCGCCTGCGCGAGCAGGACATCCATCTCATAGTTGATACTTTCACCGGACTGAAAGACGTACCCGGCTACTCGCGCATGGTTCCGCTCTCAGAAATCAGCGACCCGAAGAACAACTATAACCTGAACCTGCCGCGTTACATCGACTCGACCGAACCGGAAGACCTGCAGGACATCGACGGCCACCTGCGCGGCGGCATACCGGACCGGGACATTGATGCGCTTGACCCGTACTGGCAGGTACTGCCTTCTGTTCGTCCGCTGCTGTTCAAGTCGGTCGGTCGCCCCGGCTACAGCACGTTGAAGCTGCCGGCGGGCGACGTGAAGGCCGCGGTCCTCGGCCACCCCGAATTCGCTACCTACAGCGCCACCGCCAGCGCGCTCTTCGACAAGTGGAAGAAAGCCAATGCCCCTCGCCTGTTGGGAATCGCGGTCGGCGACAAACCCAAGGCGCTCATCGAGACGCTCGCCGAGGCCATACTGGCCACATTCAGCAAGGCGCGGCTGCTCGACCCTTATGACCTGTACCAGCGCCTGATGGACTACTGGGCCGCGACGATGCAGGATGACGTGTACCTCATCGCGGAGGTCGGCTGGAAAGAGGCTGCCAAACCGAGGCTTATCGTCGAGGACAAGAACAAGAAGACGAAGGAGACGCCGGACTTCACGGTCGGCAAGCAGAAGTACAAGTCCGACCTGATTCCGGTCGCGCTGCTCGTGGTTCGATACTTCGCCAAGGAGCAAGCCGCCATTGATACGCTAGAGGGCGAACTTGGGACCATTGAACAGAAGCTCGAAGAACTGAAAGACGAGCAGGACGGCGAGGGTGGACTTCTGGAAGAGGCCGTCGAAGGCGAGGGTGACAAGCAGAAGATTACGGAGAAGGCCGTGACGGCTCGATTGAAGGAAATCGGCAAGGACCCGGAGTTCGCCGACGAGCGCAAGGCCCTGGAAGAGTATGCGGACGTTCTCGGCCGACAGTCTGACGTCAAAGCCCGCCTCAAGGCGGCGCAGAAGGTTCTTGAGGCCAAGATCGCGGCGAAGTATGGCCAACTCCCCGAGGCCGAAATCAAGTCGTTGGTCGTGGAAGACAAATGGCTCGCGCGATTGGCCGCATACGTGCAAGACGAGCTCCACCACGTATCTCAGACCCTCACCGCCCGCATACGTCAGCTTGCCGACCGCTACGCGGCCGCGCTGCCGGAACTCACAACGGAAGTGGAGACTCTCACCGCTCGCGTGAACGGGCACCTCAAGAAGATGGGAGTTCAAGGACTAGGTCAAACTGCGGTTTTGAAAAGTAGGCCTGAGAGGTCGTGAGGAAACCGCGTCGCCCGTCGTCTGTCAATCTGCGCCAGTCTGAGAGGTTCCACGCCCCACTGATGCCGGGTGACTCGGCACAGTGCACGGTCGGATGTCGTCACACTAGCCCTGACATCTGTGGGAAGAACTCCATGCCGACGGTATGCGCATTCGTGCGCCAGGACGGCAAATGCCTGCATCCGCCCACCTCATGGTCCAAGCAGTACATCGCGCTCCTGCGTAAGAAGGGTGGCCGGTCCTGACAATCAGCGTGGCGGAAGCGAGCGAGCTTGTGGTCGACTGCCCACATTCGACGCCACCTTGGACAGACCGAGGCACGTTGGTCTTCCGTAACCAGAACATCCGCGAGGGACATCTTGACCTGCGTGAGGCAAGCTACACTACGGAGTCCGAATATCTGCGGCGGATAACGCGCGCAATGCCGTCGCCAGGAGACATCATCATAACGCGAGAGGCGCCCTTTGGTGAGGTGGCAATCATCCCCGCGGGCGTGCGAGGCTGCCTTGGCCAAAGGATGGTTCTGCTGCGTCCCAATGCTGCGAAAGTAGACGCCCATTACATGACGTATGCACTCTTGTCGCATGACGTGCAGCGCGAAATGGTGGCCCAGGTGGGTGCAGGGTCTACTGTCGGCAATCTGAGAATCCCGGTACTGAAAGCATTACGAATCAGGTGTCCCGAACTGCCCGAGCAGCGGAGAATCGCGTCGGCGCTGTGCGACGCGGACGCACTCATCGCCGGGCTGGAGAAGCTCATCGCCAAGAAGCGTGACGTCAAACAGGCCGCGATGCAGGAGCTTCTCACCGGTCGGACCCGCCTAACGGGATTCGGCGGGAAGTGGGAGACGAAGCGACTCGGCGACATATCGCACATAAAGACCGGCAGCCGCAATAACCAAGACAAGGTAGACGACGGTGAGTATCCATTTTTCGTTCGTTCCGCCACCGTCGAGAGGATCAACTCCTATTCGTTTGAAGGTGAGGCCATTCTTGTGCCCGGCGAGGGCGGCATCGGGAGCATTCTCCACTACATCGATGGGCGATTCGACGTGCATCAGCGCGTCTACAAGATCAGCAGATTCACCGAAGACGTGTACGGGAAGTTCGTATACTACAGCATGATCGTGCACTTTGGGCCGCACGCAACGCAGAACTCGGTGAAGGCGGCTGTTGACTCGCTCCGGCTGCCAACCTTCAAGAGCTTTGCATTTCAGGCGCCGGAGGACGTCGAAGAGCAGAAAGCAATCGCCACAGTTCTGTCTGACATGGAGGCGGAGATTGCGGCGCTGGAGATGCGGCTGTCGAAGACCCGTGATCTGAGGCAGGGAATGATGCAGGAGTTGCTGACAGGCAGGACGCGCTTGATATGAGCACCGTCGGGCAGAGGGAGAAGCTGACGCAGCGGCGAGTCGTAGGGCTATTCCGCAGTACGCTGAAGTACGATTATCTCGGTGACTGGACAGAGCGCGAGGGGAACAGCAACATTGAGGAAGACCTGCTTCGGAAATACTTGAGCGGGAAGTATCGCGCGCCGCTCATCACACGGGCCCTGCACGCGTTGCGCAAGGCGGCCGGTGGTGCCAGCAAGAGCCTGTACGACCGCAACCGCGCGGTCTACACTCTGCTCCGATACGGCGTGGAAGTGCCGCCGGACATCGGCAGGAACGTTCTGAGGGTGTGGCCCATCGACTGGGAGCACCCGGAGGATAATGACTTCGCCATCGCCGAAGAGGTCACGGTTCTGCCGGGAACCTCGACTGGTCACGGGAAGCGGCCGGACATTGTCATCTACGTGAACGGCATCGCTCTTGCTGTGCTGGAGTTCCAGTCCTGCTCGTTGA
>CAIVTL010000450.1 GCA_903908785.1 Caldifarciminota bacterium
CACATCCGGCCGACGAACGCGCCCCAGATGGTAAGGCCGAGAAGCTCTGAGACCGCTTCGGGTCCGAACATCACGCGTTGCCGGTCAACGTGCGTCTTGTACCCCGGGTTCTTTTCGTATATCGGCAGCATCGACTTGAACTCGGCGATGACGTCGTCGGCTGTGAACTCGCCGGCCCGCTTCTGGGTGCGCTCGACCTGGAGTTCCCACTTCTTGTTCTGTTCTTTCAGAACCATGGTGAACCGGCCGTCGGTCAGGCGGCGATAGGCTTCCTTGTCATTTCCGGTGGAGATGTAGTACATCTCGGTCGAGCCGGAGGACCACGAGCCGGAGAAGTCGTACTTGCCCATCGGCTTGACCTCATCCACGACCTTCTTGCACAGTTCGGTCTTGGTTACCGGGGACAGCGCTTCGAGCGCCGGGTCGAACCCGGTCGAGTCGTCTACCGACTCCTCGACCGCGCCGAAGATGGGGTCGTAGTCTTTTTCGAGCGCGGCCTTGCAGTTGACCGCGGCGATTCGGAGCGTCTCGGCCAGTTGGTCGGGCGAGGTGATGTCGGAAGTCAGGCTGTACGAGCCGGACTTGCGCCCCTGCTGGACCGTGACGTCGAGCCGGGAGAGTTCCTCAAAGGTCGAGAGCGCGACCGAGGAGTTGCCGAGCCTTATCAGGCTCGACCGCTCGCGGTGGAAGTTGAACTCGGCCTCAAGTCCCTGCTTGCGGGCGTTGGCGCGGGCATCGAACAGCAGGTCGCGGATTCGCTTCTCTAACATGGTTACTCCTTCTCCCCGGTTTCGACGCCATGGAAGCGCATGACCGGTATGCCGTGGCCGAGCTCCATTATCTGGTTCGGCTCGCCCTTGCCGCAGTTCGGCACCTGTTGCAGGCACCACGACGGCTTGGACCCGACCTTGTCGAGCGAGGCCCAGAACTCAAGCGTGTGGCCGTGATAGGTCGGGTTCTTGTACACCTTGGTCTTCTTGCCGTTCTTCACTTCCCAGGCGATTTCCGTCGCGAAGTGGAAGTGCTCGCGGTTGGAACCGATGGACCAGGAGACCGGCACGTCGAGCACCACGCCGTCTTCGGTGGCGGCGATGATGTCTTCGAGCGAACCGTCGTCACCGGCGTCGATGTTGATGTTGGTCATCCGGTCAATCGGGGTGCGGTAGAAGGCGCAGGCGCGGGCCGCGGTGCCGGATTCCTTGATGGCGACGCGGCCGGCCTTGGCGTTGGCCTCGGCGAGGTCGGTGCGCGAGGAGAGGACGTTGACGAGGATGCCGTTCTTAATCAGGAAGTAGTCGCGCTGGGGCGTGCCTTCGTCGTCAAACCCGAACGTGCCCGGCGAGTTGGGCACGATGCCGGCCCGGGCGTTGAGCTTGTCCGAGCCGTAGCGGAGCTGGCCGATGTGTTCGAGCCGGACGTGGGAGCCGCCGGCGAACGACAACTCGTACCCGAGAATCCGGTCGAGCTCCAGCGCGTGGCCGATGGTTTCGTGGACCTGCAGGAAACCCTGGCCGGGCAGGAGGATGACGTCTCGCCTGCCCGGGGGCAGAGGTTCGGCGGCGAGGATTTCCGACAGCTCCTTCCGGATGCGCTCAGCATGGCCGCCGAAGGAGG
>CAIVTL010000451.1 GCA_903908785.1 Caldifarciminota bacterium
CGGTCTTCTGCGCGCCGTACCCGCTGTACGCTGCATACCGCACCATCAGCAGCGAATTCAGGCCCGGGCGAGCCGGGTTGCAGTTGCCCGAAGGCGCCATGTCCACGCCGATACCCACGCCAAGGCTGTTCATCGCCGTGACGCTGCCGGCGAACCCGGGCGCGGTCTGGCTCACGAGCGGCAGGGCGGGCTGCCCGTTGGGAAGATTGTATGTCGGGTTGTAGACAACCAGGCATGCCGTGTCCTGGAATACGTCCGCGGTCGGGAACTGGAAGTCGCGGCCAAAGTAACACTGGTCGTGAGGCGCCGGCACTGCGTTCCCGAACGCGGCAAAGGCGTTGCAACCGAGATTCAGTGGTATGCGGAAATGCTCGGGCTTCAGCCACGGCAGCAGTCCCTTGGACACAAGCTCCGGCAAAGGCAGATTGGGCAGCGGAGGCAGCTTCCCGGCCAGCTTCGGCAGAATCGCCGCCAGCCAGTCCAGCAACCCAAGCCCGGTGTAGATGGCTGAAACAAGAACGTCCACGCCCACGTTCAGCGACATCAGGTTCTCGTAGTTCACCGGCGACGCCGAATCGTCGTGCTTGCACCCGTCAACGATGCCCTGCATCTCCTGCCGCAACGGCTCGGGTATGTCGTTCGGATAAAGACCGTAGGCAATCTTGCACCATTCCTTGATGCCGTGCATCAGCGTCAGGTACGCGGCCTCGCGGGCGAGGCCGGTCAGGTCGGGCGCAAGAAACGAGACCACAATCTTGTCCACAAACTCGGTCGTCATCCGGCGCACGTCCTTCTCGGCCATCTGTCCCATCAGGTGACCCATCTCGTAGCCGCTGCCCTCGACGTAGAACGCCTTCTTCGGCCTGCCCGTGACCAGGTTCTTCGCGGTCTTGTGCTCGGCCATGTACCCGCGCATGCCTTCCCATGTCGCGGTCTTCTTCACCAGAAACTGGTCGCCCTCAAACCCCTGTCTTATCTCCGCATCTGTCTTCAGAGCCATGGTGCCTCCTTAGCTCCCTGTCCCCTGCGCTCTCTTCTCTTGTCCGTCACACGGCACTCGCACTTCGTGCCTGACTCGTCATTCGAGCTTCGGAATTCGGCATTGCCTTGGATTCATCATAATCAGGAGTCCGTCCTGGGCAACAGAAACCGAGCCACGGCGCCATCGGGGCAACTCACCGCTCGGTCCTGCCCTCAGTCGACTACTCGACAATCACCTTGGCAACTGCCGATTCGTCTCCCGCCGACAAATGGAGCAGGTACACGCCACCGGGCAGGCCGCGTTTCGGCTGCCAGCGAATGCGGTGTCGTCCCGCTGGCACGGCAGCGCGCGCGATGAGCTGGACCGGCCGCCCGGCTGCGTCGTGAAGCGTCACTCTGAAGCACGTCTGCTCCCGCGTTGAGAAGACGACTGACGCCCCGGTCTGCCGGTTCACCAACGTCGGCGCCACACTCAAACAGGCCTCCGGCGCGTCTGGAAGCACGCGTTCCTCAATACCCGTCCCGACGATGGTGTGCGTCACGACTGACTCGGCCAGCGCCGGGTCGCCCATCGAACGTGCCCGCAGTGATACGACTTCCTCTCCCTCGGCTGTGTCCGTGTACACCGTAACCTTGATTGCGGTGTCCGTGGCTCCGGCCGGGAGAGTATCATAGACCGGGCTCCCGGGTTCGACGCATTGCCCTCCGACACAG
>CAIVTL010000452.1 GCA_903908785.1 Caldifarciminota bacterium
CCCTACGAAGTTGGTGACTTGCCGCTGAGCGGAGACCCGACGGGCGTCGCCTTGAAGGACAGCTTCGCCATCGTCGTCGGCTGGGACTCGTTCTTCCGCGTCATCAACGTCGCCAACCCGCGCAGCCCAAGAGAGGTCGCATCGCTGTTCCTGCCCGACTTTGGCCTCGGCGTTGACATCAAAGGAGACTACGCCTTTGTGGGCTGCGCCCACGCGGGTCTTGTGTCCGTTGACATCTCCGACCCATTGAACCCGCAGCAACGTGGCCAGGTCGGCGGCTTCACCGGCATCTGGGTTGTATGCGACACGGCGCGACCGCTGGCCTACGTTGCCGGAGGCGCAGGTGGTCTGCACATCATCAACATCGCCGACCCGTCGTCGCTGGTCAGAATCAGCGCTCTGGCGACGACGCCGACCATAGACGTCTTCAAGGCCGACACCTTTGTCTATCTCACCGGCTCGACCGCGTACCAATCCAACCTTTACGTAGTCAGCATTGCCGACAGCGCGCACCCAAGGCTGGTCGGTCAATCGCTGGCAGACGGCTGGAGCTACAGTGCCTGTGCTCTTTCGCCGTTCTCGTGGGCATACACCTGTGACGGCTGGGAAGGCCTGCACGTCATCAGATTGGCCAATCCAGCTTCACCGGTCGTGGACACCGCGGTGTACAGCGCATGGGGCAGCGAAGACCTGGGGGTTCAAGACAGCCTGGTGTTCTGCGCATGCGGCTGGGCAGGAATGAAGGTGCTGTCCGCGGGCACGCCGCAGAACCCACAGGAAATCGGCAGCTACGATACCCTGAACAACTGGGATGAAGTCCACATGGTGGCGGTGAAAGACTCGTTTGCCTACATCTCTTGGTTCAACATGCAAAGCGGGTTCCGCTCAATAGACGTGTCCGACCCGGCTCACCCGCGGCTGGCCGGCGCTGCACCGGACGACAACCAAGGTCAGGCCATCGTCATCCGTGACACACTTGCCTTCGTTGCCCAAGACTACTTCTTCGAGGTCTACAACATCGCTAGACCCAGACAACCGGTCAGAATCGGACAGTGCGACCTTACTGCCAGCGCGTGGGGCATGTGGCTTCAGGACAGCCTTGCATTCGTCGCCCCGGAACTACACATTGTTGACGTGCGAGACCCGGCACACCCTGTACTGCTGAGCACAACCTCAAGCAACAGCGGCGGGGTTGCCGTGAAGGACACGTTTGCATACTGCGCTGCGGTAGACTCACTTGAGGTGTTCTCCATCGCAAATCCACTCAGCCCGCACCTGCTGACTGCTGTTCCGACCACCGGCATCGGGTACTCGGTGGACTTGCAGGGCTTGGTCGTGTATGTGGGATGCTATCGTCTCGAAGCGTTCGACATCTCGAACCCAACGTCGCCCGTTCGTGTTGCTCACTTCGAGACGCCGGACTTCGTGTGGAGGGTCAGTCATGATTCCTCGTACATCTACGCTGCCTGCTCGGAGGGTGGTCTGTGCATCTTCCGCAGTTGCACGACTGCGATAGCGGAGGGCGCTAGCGTGGCCGCCTCTGGAGGGTTGCGATTGCTGCCGAATCCGACTACCGGGATGGTAGTCTTGACCGGCAGTGGGCCGGAAGCAGACAGGCATCTCATTTCCGTGCGAGATGCAGCGGGAAGAGAAGTTCTCAGGCGGCTGTCAGGGAAGACGGGGCGGGGCGGCTCGCTACGCCTCGACCTAAGGTGGCTTCCCGACGGCTGCTATTTCGTGAAGCTCGATGACCACGACGGCAGCAAGCCGATGAAGGTCATCGTATCCAAAAGGAGGTAGAGTATGCGGAGACCAACGTTCCTGTTAGCGTTCGTCGCTCTGACGGCGCTGGCAAACGTCCGTGTGTATGACATCGCTCCGTACAAGTGCTACGAGGGCTGGACCGCGGGCGGTCCGAGCAGCTACGTCGGGCAGCAGTTCGTCGCCTGCGCTGACTCGCTCGTGTATGCGGAGTTCTTCGCGGCGGTGGCTTGACATGCTGCTGTTCCAGCCGAGAATCAATCAGCCATGATTGCGCTCGCACTGCTACTGGCATTCTTCCCGCAGTCGGGTGTTCCGGAATACGACGGCGGTTGCAGCTCTAGGCTCCTCGCGCGGGATACGTCGCAGGCGGGCATCACGGCGTGCAAGACACGGAGTCAGCAGGTCTGGGAGGCTCTGCAGCAGGACAAGGACGAGGACACGCTCGAACTGGTAGGGCGCTGGCCGTTTGGCGGGGCGTTGCGGGTCCGGCCAAGCTGGAACTTCGACAGCGACAGCATCGTTTATATGTCCGATGGCTCGGGTATCCGCGTGCTCAAGGCCTCTGACCCGAGGCGGCCCAGCATGATAGGGCAAATCAACTGCCGTGGCATCCTTGACGGACAGATGGAGAACGGCACCGGGTTCGTCTCGCGGGACACGTTCCTCTACGTGGCCTACATGAGGACACGCGGCCTTCAGGTGTTCTCAGTAGCTGACCCAAGCCGACCCTACGAAGTTGGTGACCTGCCGTTGACCGGGGACCCGACGGGCGTCGCTTTGAAGGACAGCTTCGCCATCGTCGTCGGCTGGGACTCGTTCTTCCGCGTCATCAACGTCGCCAACCCGCGCAGCCCCAGAGAGGTCGCATCGCTGTTCCTGCCCGACTATGGCCTTGGCGTTGACATCAAAGGAGACTACGCCTTTGTGGGCTGCGC
>CAIVTL010000453.1 GCA_903908785.1 Caldifarciminota bacterium
ACCTTCACCCGACTCTGTGCTCTCCGTGGCTTCTGTGGTTAATCCTATCTCGGTTCTTGGGGAGGAGGCGGAGTATTGCCACCAAGGCACCAGGAATCGGGCGAAGTCAGAAGTCAGAGTGCAGATACCAGAGCGCAGAAGTCTGGACACTGCAAACTGGGAACAGGTCACTCGCGCGCGGCGCGTGGGGTTTGGTCACCCAATGGCTCGATAGTGCGGTTCTCCACCATCAGCATCACGGTCTTCTGCGGCGCTCGGGGCCGGTGCATCGCTGATTTTGGAATGGTCACGCCCTGACCCGGCCCAAGCTCGACCGTGCGGTCCTGCAGGTCAATGAACAGCCTGCCCTCGAGCACAAAGAAGAACTCGTCGTCGTTGTCGTGCTGGTGCCAGTGGAATTCACCCTGCACGATTCCGAGCCGGACCACGCTGTCGTTCACCCGGGTCAGCGTCTGGTTGAACCACTTCTCGGTACATCCGGCCACGATTGCCGGAACGTCCAGCACCTCAAGCTGGCCGTACTTCACGTCCGTATTGATGCTGTACTTGCCATCTTCGCTCATCGGTCGTTCATCTCCGGCCGAGACGGCGTCTTCCCCTTGAGTGTCTTGCGTTTCTTCGATTCGACTGCCTTGATGCTCCCGGCGGTCGGCAGGTTCTCGGGCATCCTGCCGCCCAACTCGCGGATTGTCTGCCGCACCTTCGCGCCGACTTCGTGATGCATCCGGCCCGCCTGCTCCTCTCCCTTCACCTTATCGCGCCGCAGCTTCTCTTCGGTCTGGGTGGCGCGAAAGAGATTCGCGGCAAGCTCGGTGCTACCCATGTGGTCAAGAATCTGCTGTCCTCGCTTCAGTCGCTTGCGGGCGTGGATATCCTCAGCCGTCAAACCGCCGTACAGCCCCATGTAGCCGTGGTTCTGGAATATCGCGTAATCTACCGGCGCGACCACGCCCGCGTCCTTCGCGACGCCGGCCAGCTTCACGTTGTGCAGGGTCAACTCCCGGCGCAACAACAGGCGGCGGTCATCCTCGGTCGCGGTATCAGCGAGCTCCTGCCTGCGAGTCTGCACCGCGAAGTAGGTCTGCCCCAGTGCCACGATGTCTTTGGCCGGGTCGGCATTCTGGACAATCAGGTAGCACGCATAGCGTGACAGGAACACGGTCCTGATAGCCCGCTGCGCCCCGCTGCCGATGTCGACCATTTCGGTGACGTCAACGAAATGGTCCTCCATCTTCTGCCCGCTGTTGAAACAGGCCAGCCGCGCCTTCTGGATAACCTGCTCGAAGTTCCGGTAGTCCGTGTATCCGAGCACCTGCGCGAACTCACGGCTCGACCAGAATTCAGCGCCGGACGCGTTGACCCGGCGAATCCGCTCAAACGGAGACTCGTGCCCGCCATTCGACCTCATCACGTTGTTACTCATCTGCTACTTCTATCTCGCGTACCGTCCGCGTTGGCGCGGCGGAAGACGTACAACGTTCATCGTTTGCCGACCTCCTCAACTGGAAACCGGGACCTGGTAACTGGAACCTCGCGGCCAAGCCGCGTCGCGCCTTGACATCACTCAGAAATGGAAGTGGCCCGGGCTTTCCCAGTCAGGATGACCTTGTGGATCGCCGGCTGCCCGCCGCTCTCGGCTAACCGCATCGAGACAAAATAGACGCCGGGTGCGAGCCTCGGGTCGGGCCGCCAAGTCAGCCGGTGCGTCCCGGGCAGCTGTCGTTCGTGGACCAGAACCTGGGCAGTTCTTCCACTCACGTCCAGAATCGACAACCTGACACTACCTTCTTCGGCCAGTACGTACTCGACCACGGCGTGACCCGATATCAGGCTTGGACTGACGGACCGGATTTCGTTTCCACGGCCTAGAGGAGTTACCGGAGCGAGCTGTTCAGTAATCCCGGATGCCGTGCCTTGGACGATGGCGCGGATCATGAAATCGCCGTAGACGAGAGTGCCGCACGGCCAATAGGTATGATTGCCGGTTCGCCACCATGGGTTGGGCCGGGTTTGGCCATAGTCGACGCTGATTGCCGGGCAGAACGGATACGGGTCGACCTGAACCACAAACACGTAGCAGCCGGGGCTCGCTATCGGTCCGATTATGCTCTCAGGCAGAGGAAAGAGCTTCCATTGCCCGCGTGCCGCGCTCAGCGTATCCGATTCGTAAAGCACTGTCCCGGGTGAACTGTCCGGCGTATCGGCGGCGAGAACCCTGATGATAGTCCGGTCTCCGCCCGGCTGCGGCCAACTGCGGTCATTGAAGTGAACCGACGCACCGACGAGCCAGCACGGATAGGATTGGGGTCGGAATCGAGCGCCCCAGCCCGAATCCTTTGCACTATAGCAATAATAGTACTCGGGGACGCCGTCGTCGTAAGCGAGGCAGCAGGAGCTGTCCGGAGCGCCAAAGGTACCCCGGGCATAGACCGGCACTCCCTGGTCCGGTAGTGATTCGGGCGGGTCGGGTGACACGCAGGTGTCGTTTGTCAGCAGGCGCCGACACGAGAAGAAGTCGAGCGTGCCGGTTTTGTGGTCGAGCGAGTCGTCAATCACGCGGGCGAATACGGTATCGGCGAGTCCGGCCGCGATGAACTGCTCGCCTTCGGTCATATCGAAGACCATCGCGTGGGCCGGAAATGGCTGGTCAACAACCGGGTAGCGGAACCGGCGGAAGTCCTGGGTCCAGACCGGGTTCCGGGTTGGCCCCACGCCCAATTGAATACCGACCTTGTCCCGTGCCGCGTGCGTCAGCCGCACCCGGGCCAGCATCGTCGGTTCGTACGCCGGACGTTCGATTACGTACATCGCATACCCCTGGCTCAGGCACGTGTCGGCTACCGCCTGATACGACATCCAGAAATAGCCGCCTATCGTGCCCCAGTTCGTGCCCCAGGAGTTGGCGAGCTTGAACGCGCCGTGTCCGTCGTGGGTCGTAATCGTATCGTCATATCCGACAATCGTCACATCGTGGCCGCCGTAGTTGGCGCCGAACGTGTCGGCGACGCAGTAGGTGTTATTGTAGTTGCCGATGTACTCGAGATTGCCCCACACGTTAATCCCTAAACAGCAGGTATAGCCATTGACCAGGTGCTGCCTGATGGCATCCCGGCCGGCGGTGTTCAAGGTCCATATCCAGCACGCGGCATCGCCGCGACATCGGAGCGCGTGGGTATAGGCTGACTCCGAAGGCCAGTTGGTGCAATTGGTGTCCGAGTACGGGCAATCCACCAGATTCGCTGCTCCCTGCTCAAGCATCAATTCCATTGCCCAACTGTCAGGAATCCCGCGGTCGTCCCCGCCATTCGTCTGGTTGTAGACGAACGCCGGGCTGAACTGGTATTGCGAGTCGTTCACGTTCCAGTGGTGCTCCACCCATTCATTGTGGGTCGTATGATAATAGACGAAGGCCCAGCACACGCACGAGCCCTGCGAGCCCTGGTCACGGATTGGCGGCATCTCCGCCGACAGGTCAACGTGCAGGATAGAGTCCGCGACCGGCCGGCCGGGCTTGACCGGTTCCTTCAGCACCTGTTTCAGCCAGGGGACCCGGCTTAAGTCTTCCGGCCACCGCCCGCCGGCCCGATGCGGGAGGACGGGCTCTGCCGCGTAGCCGATTGCGAGCACCACGGAAAGACTCAGCGCCGCTCGGATTACCTCATGCTTCACGGTCATCTCCCTTCCTGCAGTCCGTGCATCGGCTGGAAGCGGTCGGCCGGCCTCGTTGCTTCGGCGAACTCAGTACAACGTTTGTCGTTTGCCGACCCCTTCAACTGGAAACTGGAACCTGGCAACTGGAACCTCGCGGCGAAGCCGCGCCGCGTCTTGACATCGCTCAGAAATATGGGAAGTGTCCCACTCGGTCCTTTCAGGCATCACTTCCTCCTTGATGAACAAGCTATAGCGACTGGCGAGAAAACGCAGGACCTTGTCGCCCTTGGCCGTTGCGGCCAACGCTTCAACGGACCTCTGTATGCTGTGCCAAGACGCAAAGACCGTTTGTATCTTCGAGTGTGCGTGTTCGCGTGCGAAATCCAGGAACCGAGGCGGCGCGACTGCATCGTCAGTGATCACGATCAGTGCCTTCGTACCGCGTCCAGCGTAGCCTCTCAGGTCGAGCAGGTGATTCTCGGCCTGGCGCGCGTTGAACCCCAGCCCCTTCTTGGACTCGATGTGAACCATGAACTCGGTGTTCCGATTGCCTATGGTCGCGTCGGGCACCGAGTCGCCCTTGGACAACTGCATCTCGAACGTGATGTCCTTCCAGTCGCCAACTCGCAGGAGTAGTCCCAACTTCCTGAAGAACCTCGCGAGTGCGGCGGAGGAGTTGGTATTGGCTAGAAACTTCAGCAGAGCTTCTGTCCAGTAGTTCTCTTCTGTTCGATAGACCCGGGTAAAGATGTTGAAGCTCACTCTCTCGCCCCCTTGCTGCCCTGCTCGCGCTGGTGGCACAATGAGGACATCCTACACGACGTTCCTCGGCTGTGGGTCGGTGTCAACGCGGACAGGCGCAGGGTTGCGGCCAAAGTCACTTCGTCCGACCCTCCACAATCCGGACTTCTTCTTCCGTCAGTCCGTACAGGTCATACACCAGCGTGTCGATCTGCTGGTCGGTGATGGCGAGCTTTTGGTCGAGGAGTTGTCGGGCGCTGGGGCTTTGCTTCTTCGGGGCGCGGGCCTGCTGCTTCTTCAATTCCATCATCCGCGTCACTAGTTCGGCCATCTTGTCATGCCGCGCCGACAAGCGCTTCCAAGTGAACCACTCGCCCCGGCATCACTTCATTGGCCAGGTCAATCCACTTTCTCTCCTTTGTGACGAAGGTGAGTCTGCGCCCTCCGGCGTCCAAGTAGAGGAAGAACTCCAGGTCGAATGTGTCATTCCGGGTTGGAGCGCCACCTAGCTCCAAGAATCGCCTGTATGCCTGAAACATGGTAATGAAGCAATCCAAAGAACCGTCGTAGACTGCTGCTACTTGCCGGATCAGTCCGGAGGTATCATCAGCCTCGACTTTCCTCGCGACCTCGTCTGTTGTGCATACGCCGGCAAGCGTCGCGAGCCGCAGAAGGACCGCAAGCGCGACCTGAGGCATTAGAGAGTACTTCCCCTTTAGTTCCAGGACTCTCTTGCTTCGTGTGTCACCTTCGAGGTTACTCTCGTGCTCGGCGACGTAGTCCCTGACGTGGGCTCGCGTTGCGTTCGCCCAACCGGAGAACATCTCTCGGTCTTGCCTGTCCCGCGTTGTCTTGATGCGGCGGATTTCCTTGGGCCTGACGGTGCGCACGCAGTTGTACTCAGGGTCGTAGACTCCGCGTTCCATTGCAGCAGAGGAATCCGCAAGCAATAGCGCACGCAGAATGCCGAATGCATCGAAGCTGGGCTTCGCCGGCTGAGGCATCCCGAACGCGGCCTTGATGATGCTCTCCGTTGTCTCGCAGTAGACCGACCGACACACGCTGGCGATGGCTTGAGCAGCGCGCTTGCGGCGCGTGAAGTTAGGGTGGTCTGCGACAAGCTCCAGCGCCGTGAGGGCGCAGGCATTCACGGACCCAGATAGCATTCGCAGTGCGGTCTGGTGGACTTGCTTGAAGGCGAGGGACATGAAGCAGCTCGTATCAAACAGGTAGGCCTGCGGCTGGTCCGTTGACGCAGACGTGGCCTCCGGTTCTGGTCGCGAGCTACTCATCCTTCCATCCTGAGCTTCCTGCAGGCGCGTTTCTGCACACGTCAATGCGCCAGATGTTCCCTGTGCGGCGCGGGTTCTCCCTCGAAGGGCGCAAGCGACCCGTCCGCCTTGCGCTCGCCACGGTGGAAGCTACCACGGCTCGCCGATTGAGTCAGGGTTCTGCACTTGCTGTACGTTCCGCCTGATTCGTTCGCGCAGGGCTGCCAGTTCTCGGCGGACCTCAGGGGAGTTCGGGTCCCAGTGCCTCCAGACGGAGTCCGGGTGAGACTGTATGTGTCGCCACACAAAGTCGGGAACAGTGTGGGGACAGGCCCGGATGTCGACGGTGCCCCCAGCCCTCTCCAGCAGCCCCTTGTGGACCAGTGAAACAGCATGGGGGTCTGATACCTCCAGAGGGACTGATTGGCACTGGTCAGTCCAGCAGTGAAGCAATATCAGGAGTTCGCCGAATGACAGCGAGGGTAGGTGCGACAAGGCGTGGCGGCGAGCCGCCCGACGGCGCAGGGCGTCACCTACACTCGGCACAAGTTGCACGAACCCGAGTGTTAGGAAGACGAGCGCAGCGAGCCACAACCACCCTCTCGCTGGATAGAGCGCTTGCATCGGCGCTGCCGTACGAAGTACTCCTGGCAGGAGTGCCAAGACGACGCACACGGAACATAACCCAAACAAGAATCGTGGCTTCAGCTCAACAAGAGCCTTGACCCACGCAGGAACGTCGAAAGAAACCATCAGTGTCCTCTCGCAGTCATGGTTGCCTCATCTGACACATCTCCTGCAGATAATTCCTGGCTAAGCTTCCGCCAAGCCTCTTCAGGCGATACCGGCAGATTCAGACTTCGGTGGTCGTTGGCTGCGGCAGAGAGGAAAGCGCCTCTGAGTTGATTGGGATTCAGCTTCAGCCCCTGTCGCATCGTCTCGACCTCCCACAGAAGTCCACGTGCGAGTTGGGCCGTGTCAGGTCTGAACGGAGGACATTCGGTAAGTAGCTCTGGGTCGTTGATTGCCCCCACGTTTTCCGGGCCATTGACGTCAAGGTAACACACCTCAAGATACGCCGTTAGTGAAGCCTTGGTCTTGCCCAGTCTCCGAAGCGACTCAGCGATCTGCAGTTTCGCATTGCGGTAGAGACCCCAGTTCCGGCGCTCTCCGTGCAAGGCAAGGTCACGGTTGGCCAGTTCCAGCACGACTTCATGCTCTGTGGGTTCGCGACGGAGTGACTGCACCAACTGAGTCCTGGCCTGCTCAAACCCAGGGAGACTTCTGAGTCTCGCGTTCTCCTGCTCGTCACAGTGAATGCCCCACTGTTGCTCGATGACAGCGGCTTGCTCTTCTGTCACAAGCACCTTGACTCGGTCGGCCGGCCTGGTCCGCACGTATATGTACTTTCCACATCGCGGGCACCTCTTCTTCCGTGCAGGCATCTTCTCAAGACTCAGTTCGCAGTGAGGACAGACTGGCTCCGTGTTGCCTACCGGCGATTCCAGCGTCATGGCTCTCGACTTTTCCTGAACGGACGTGGTCGCATCGGGTCTGTGGCGGAAGACGCGCTTGAGCGCGTCTAGCAGGGACAAGCTGTGCTCCCTCTCCTGAGAGACTTGGTCGCTAGATGCTTCGACCCGCGCCTCTTCTCCTTCGTAGATCTTCTTCCTTCCTCATCGGTCAGCACGTTTCGCCCCCCGTTTCATCATGTCTGTACTGTCTCCGCCCTTACTTCCCCTGTGCCAAGAATGCAGTAATCCCTGAGAAAGCCTCGCGGTAAGCCCGATTTGAGAAACTAGTGTCCGGCTCTGTGACTTCCCAGCCGGACTCACCGAAATACCGCCCCTTGTCCTCTGACTCAAAGACATAGCTGAGTCTGACTGTGCCGTCTTTGATTCTCGCCGTTACTCTGCGCCGGTAGCGGAACTTCACGCCCACGAGGGCTGTCGACAGCCTGTCCCTGTCCTCATTTGCGGGGTACATCAGCGGTTCGGTCTGTATCAACCCACTTGTTTTGTCGGCTACCTGGAATGAATAGCCCTTGTCTGCATAGAATCCGAGAACCGCCGAGTAGATCAGGCTATCATCCGCCCCGAACCTGGTGGTTTGTATTCGCTCTCTCTGGTAGTCGGAGAGTTGCGACAAAGGCACGATGGCCGTAGCGCAAGCAAGGAACAGCAGAGCTCCGCCGGTGGAGAGTGGCAATTCCCTGCGGATCTGGCTTCGCCGTCTCATAGGACCCCCTTTTGCCACGACTGTAAAGCGGTCTTCACGGACACACAGGTTTCATCCTTGGTGGCTGTCACGGCTGTCCGTGTAAGATATACCAAGCCCCAAACCCAACGGCGAGAATGACCACAACAAAGAGCACGCGGTATTGGGTGTCGGCGGTGCGCTGGTTATCGGCCAAGACCTTAGCCAGCGAGTCTGCGTAGACCTTGGCGGAGTCGAGCGTGGTTGTGGGAGCGAGACGTGGCGTGGGGTTGACCGGCACGGCGCAGCCTGTCAGGACTATCGTAAGGCAGAGCACGAACGGAGTAAGACGTCGTATCACTTCGTAACCTCCAATTGGCGCGGCATTCGCCCCCGGCTTCGGCGGCGGGAAACACCGGAGACTCATAGTAATCAACTCCATACCCGTCAAGGCTGGACGACCTTGTGCTAACATAGGCTGCATCTTAGAATAGCGGCAGGTGCTTGTCAAGCGCGCGGGCGAGCCGCCTTCGAGGAGCTTGCCGACCGTGTTCTTGACGATGTAGTTGACGATGTGCTGGGGCGTGTAATGGACGCCGCCGGCTTTCCTGACTTCGGGCTTTTCTTCGACCTTGGCTTGATGGCCAGCGGTCAGCCGGATGACTTTGCCGAGGAACTGTTCGTAGACCTCGCCGAGGATTTCGATGCCGATGACCGAGAATTCGTAGGGCGATTTGGGCGGGTAGAGTTCTGAGAGGATGTCGGACAGGAGCTTGTCGTCAATCTTCAGGGACGGGGTGACGGTGTCTTTGCGGAAGTCGAACAGGCCGGAGTTGTAGCGCTTGTCCGCGTCCTCGAACCGTTCCATCAGCCGGCGATAGACGCCGGGCTTGCCGATGAGGTTCTGCAGGGTGCCGTAGTCTTCGATGCCCCGGTCTTCGCAGATGCGCAGGAAGATGGCGCGGTCAATGGTCATTTGCACGGCGAGGTTCAGGTCCGCGGTGTTGTCCGGGGTGCCGAGCCGGGGGTTGCGCAGGGCGATGTTGCGGGCGAGCGAGTCGCGCCAGCCCTCGATTTCGGCGAGGAAGGCGTCGTCTACTTCGGCAGTGCCTTTCCTAATCTTCGTGTCCTCGACGTACTTGTCGAATGAGCCTTTGCGGATGGCGTCGGGCGAGAAGACGGAAGAGAGTTCGTCCCAGCGGTCAGGGTACTCGCTGTACCGGAGGAGCTTGATGCGGGCGGTCGAGGCTTTGTCGGTCCGGTTCGGGCGCGAGCGGCAGTCGTAGACCGCGAATTCCTCGAAGTCGGTGAGGATTGAGAGCGGGAGTTTGGCGCTCCATGCGTAGCGGCGCAGTTGGAAGGCCGGGCCTGCGTCGGCGGCGATGTTGACCGAGGGTTTCTTGGCCTCGACGAAGAACTTGCGCATGCCGCCGATGCGGAAGCAGTAGTCCGGCGCTTTGGTCGCGCCGCCGACTTTCAGCGAGTCTTCGAAGATGACGTCACGGTAGGGCATGGCGCTGCCCTGATGGTTGTATACATCCCAGCCTAAGGCCTCGAAGAACGGGCCAAGGAACTCGTGGCGGAGTTGCGCCTCGTTGTAGCTGCCGGAGAGATAGGCGTCGCGGTTCTGGTCGAAGTGGTCAACCAGACGTTTGACGGCGGCGGGCGGGGGCGTGGACATGCGTCAAGAGAATAGGCGTCGGGCGCTGCAAGTCAAGCAGGCGCGACGCGGCCCGGCCGACGGCTGGCGGCTCTCAGTTACGCGCCCTGCGCGCTCCGCGGCCTTTGCGGTGGATTCTATCCCGGTTTCCGGGTTCCTCGTTGTGCGACCGGTTTCAGGAACCGGAGCCTTGCTCCTCCTGCACGCTGAATACGTTCTTCTGGACGTCGAGCAGGATGTCCATGTCCAAACCTCGGGCCTTCCATTTGTCACGTAAGACCCTGGCCGCGAGCTGCAGGCTCTCGCCCGAGATGTCCTGCTGGCGGGAGAGTTTCCATATCTGCCGGCCAAAGCTCAGGTAGGGGACATACAGAATAGTGCTGACCGCGTGCACGTTCAGGGTCTGCTTGACCTTGGTATCAATGGCGAGCATTGCGACCATGGCTGCTTGATACCGGGCCTGCATGTCCGGCCGCATGGCGTCGAGAGTAGCCTTGATTCTCTCGGTGTTGTACTTTACGTTCCAGCTTGTGAACCGCTTCATCTTGTCAGACATCAGAGTTCTCCTTTCGTTCAAGAGGATTATAACCCACACAGAAACCGATGCAATAACGACTTCGTACACGATGAACCTCTCTGGCGCAGGCATCGCGGCGGGGAAGCACACATAAAGCACGTAAGTGCGTGAATTACTGCGTAGAACCCAGTTAGAATCGGCATTTGCCTCAGCGTCTACTAGACCGTCCACCGGACGGTCTGGTAGACGGTATAGTAGCTTGACTGTGGGATGGACCAGTAGACCGTATAGCAGTCCGACTTCCGGGTGGTGTGCAGGACTGTATACCGGTCGGTGTACCGGTTCGACTGCATGACCGACCGATAGGCGGTATGGAAGTTGGTCTATAGGACCGTCAGATGGTTGGTATGCCGGTCGGCTTGGTGGACTGGCTGTAGGACGGTCTGGTAGACGAACTGCCGGTCGGTCCATCGGACGGTCTGCCGGTTGCTGTGCCTGACGCTTAGTCACGTGGCGTTGCCAGCTTCGGGTAGCGCGGCGCGTGGTGCTGCGCTGACTGCCCGGTTGTCGGCTCGGATGCCGAGGGTGATGCGGGTTTTGACGGAATGGGCGTTTCGCGCAGCCGGTTTCGCAGTGATGAGCGAGGCTTTGGCTCAAGCGATGCGCCATGCGATGGCCGGAGCTGCGAACGAAGTTCTTGGAGGTGTTCGGAAAGGTGCTTTGACGGATGCGCTGACCGGTGCTCTCAGGCCTGCGATGGCCGCAAGGCTGCACAAGGCGCTGGCCGGAGCGTCCAGCGAAGCGGGCGGGTGCGCGATGGCACCCGCCCGTAGATGTCCGGTCTGGTCTAGTGGCTGACGATGGCCTTGACGGTCAAGGCTTTGGGGACAATCTCCATGCGGGGACAGTCCCCGGTCGTGAGCCTGAGGAAATAGACGCCGGCCGGGACGGTGCGGGTGTCCCACGTTGCGGCGTGAACGCCGGCGGGTTGGTGGCCGGAGAAGATGGTTGCCTGCCGGCGGCCGGAGCGGTCATACGCCTCAAGCTTGACGCTTGAGGCTTGAGGCAGGGTGAAGCTGACCCGCGCCATGCCGGTTAACAGGGTTGGACGGACGGACACGGACATGGACGGACGGGCACGGACGGGCGGAGCGGCGATGCCGACGCCGGAGACTGTGGTGTATCGGTCCTGTTTAGGATATGCGGATATATCAATGTACTCGCCTGATGAGGAGATATACACAGCCCTGCTTTTGAGATCG
>CAIVTL010000454.1 GCA_903908785.1 Caldifarciminota bacterium
ACGATCAGTTCGGGCCGCCTGACCGCGGGGGCGGGGGTGACCCACAGCCTGGGCACGCTCAGCATTGGCGCCAACCAGCTCAATGTGGCTGCCGGGCCGAACATCGCCAGCGGCACAGCCGGCCTGGCCTTCGGCGCGGCCACCCAAACCGGCGCCGCGGTGTATGATCTGGGCGCCGGCACTCTGCTCACCCTGGGCAGTCTCAACAAGGGCGGCTTCTCTAGTACCTTTCAGAACACGGGCAATGCCACGGTCAGCGCAGCCATCAACGCGGGTCGGGGCATCGTTGCCTACCGCGGCCACGGCGACGTCGCGGAGTGGTGGTCATGGGGAACCGAGGGTTCGTGGTACAACTCGCACATTGCCGCCCTGACCAACGGTGACATGACCCCGGTCGTGTACAATGTCAACTGCCTCAACGGTGACATTTCCACTGCCGAGTGCATGACCGAAAAGTGGATGCGGCAGTACCCGGGCGGCGCGTCCGGTACATTCGGTGCGACCCAGGCTTCCTACACCTTCCCGAACCACGGCATCTGCTCCACTCTGGTGCGGGCTACGACCGACACGTGGCGGATTACCGTGCCGGGCGTGCGCGACTACGTCGGCCCGCGCTTCCACTTGTCCGAGCAGATGATGTACTTCGACGCCTACGTGGCCAAGTACTGGCCCGGCTCGCCATACCCGGACAACATCTACATGTACATCGCGCAGGGCGACCCGTCGATGCCGGTCTGGTGCGGCGGCATGCCGGTTGCGGCCACCGTCACCAAGCCGGACTCGATCCCGACCGGGGCGTACAACCTGAACGTCACGGTGCAGGCCGGGGGCCAGCCGGTTGAGGGTGCGCTGGTCTGCGCGTGGAAGGGCGCCGAGGTCTACGTCTCCGAACGCACCGATGCCACCGGCCAGGCAACGCTCGCGGTCAACGCGGCCACGACCGGCGCAATGAAGCTGACCGTGTCCGAAGGCCATGCCCGGCATTCCACGCCGTCAGTCCCGCACACGCCGATTCTGCCGTATGAAGGCACAATCAACGTGGGCGGCGGCGGCGGGTCGGAGCCGAACGTCATCTACCAGTCCTACCAGGTGATCGACTCGAGCGGCAACAACAACGGGATGTTTGACCCGGGCGAGACCGGCAAGATCTACGTCACCATCAGGAACAACGGCAACGCGGACGCGACGAACGTGACCGGCGTCCTCTCGTCGAACAACCCGCTGTTCACCTTCTCCGACCCGAACGCGGCCTACGGCACCGTCGCGATTGACTCGTCGAAGACGAACCAGAGCGACCCGTTCGCCGCGACCGCCGGCTCCGGCATCACGCCGGGGACTTACGTTACCTGTACGCTCAAAGTCCACTCCGATAACTTCGCCCACGACTGGACCTACACGTTTACGCTGCAGGTCGGCACGCCCGCGACTCCGCCCAAGTTCGTCTGCGACATCGACACCGGCGCGGTGCGGCTGTCGGTCTGCGCTATCGGCTCAATCGGGTACGACGAGCCGCCGGCATTCGACGTGGGCAGCGGGTTCCAGGTTCCGAAGGCCGGGGCAAGCTGCCTGTTCTTCGGAGGCATGATGGCCGGCAACTCCGACAACTACGTCGTCGACCACTTCTACTCCCACCCGTGCAGTTCCCAGACGAACCTCGACTGGCAACTGACGGACAGTCTGCAGGTCTTCCTGCCGGCGGCGCCGGCGGACGAGCACTGGATCGGCGCGATGAGCGACGCGGGCCACCCGACGCCCAAGGGTCTGAACTGCGAGCAGAACTGGTATATGCTTGCGGCCGACCCGTACAACGACTGGGCAGTTGTGACCTACGACTTCACGAACCAGGGCAGTTCCGCCATCAACGGCATGTACGTCGGCATGATTGCCGACATGGATATCGGGTCCACCCCGACCACGAACGTGGTCGTGTCCGATACGGTCAAGCGCAGCGTCTACATGAAGGACCAGGCTTCGGAGAACCCGGTAGCCGGGTTCAAGCTGCTCGAACCGACTCACTTCGCGAACCTGCTCGCGGTTGACCACAACCTCTGGGTGTACCCGGATTCCTGCATGACCGAGAACATGAAGATGCGGATGCTCAACGGCGGCATCGTGCTGCGTAACTCCGACCGTCCTTATGACTGGTCCATCGCGGCCTCAGCCGGCCCGTTCGACCTGCCGGTCGGCGGCCAGGAACGAGTCGCGTTCGCGGTCGTCGGCATCAACGGTCTGGCGAACTGGATTACGGCGGCCGACAGCGCGCAGAGTTGGTATGACCACAGCTTGATGGGCATCGCCGAACCGGAGACGCCCACCAACCTCGCAACCGCGAACCGCCCGCTGTTCCTCTCGCCCAACCCGTTCCGTACCGGCACGTACATCCACTACTTCAGCGCGACTGCGGGCAACCTCGACCTTACCGTCTACGACGCGGCTGGTCGCGCGGTGACAGGCAGCCAGCTTGCCATCAAGGCCGGCGCCGGCAGCTACTTCTGGCAGCCGAAGAACCTTGCCCGGGGAATCTACTTCCTGAAAGCGAAGACCCCGGAAAAGGAATCGGTGGTCAAGGTCCTGCTGGTCGACTAGCCCAAGCCCGAACACTAAACCGGGGCGGCTTCTGCCGCCCCGGTTCCGTTCCGGCCGGGCCGAGCCATCCCGCGAAGCGACTGAACCGCCGATAGCGCCAAGTGCGAAGGGGGAAGTGGAAATGGCAAAGGACGGAGGCGGAGAGACAACCGCCAAGACCGCCAAGAACGCCAAGGTTCGGAGTGGAGCAACCACGGATGAACCCAGATGAACACAGCGCGCGTAGGACGCGCAAGTCAAAGGGCAAAAGGCAAGTGCCAAAGGTCAAAATGCCCGAGCGGCTGTCATTCCGAGCGCAGCGAGGAATCTCGACCCTTCGGCAAGCTTGGGAAGCTCTGCTCCGCCGACAGACGAGATTCCTCGTCGCTCCGCTCCTCGGAATGACATCTTCGCGAAAGCGACGATCCTGCACGCTTGTAGTAC
>CAIVTL010000455.1 GCA_903908785.1 Caldifarciminota bacterium
GTACTACAAGACTACCTCTGAGTCAGCAATTGGCAGCCGACGAACCGCAAACGACGCCGGCCAGCTCTCTCCCAGACCAAAACCGACGAGATTTTGCCCGATTACGGGGAGTTCTCCGACGGACTCCTAGTGCGCTCCAGCACTTTGGGCTGGTGATTGCTCTCGCCGGCGTTGCCGTGAACCAGACCGCGGCCCGCGGCGGCTACCTGTTCCTGGAACAGAACACCGGAGTCAGCAACGTCTTTCTCAGCCGCGATTTACGCCGCGTCGAGGAACTGCCGGAACCGTTGGCCCTGGACTCGTCTACTTCCATCCTGACCAAGGCATTCCGGCCCGCGCCGGTCGCATGGGTCTCGACCTCTGCCGGTCCTGCCCGGCCCGTGACCTACAATCGGCCGTTAACGGCTGCCGGTCGGCAACTGCTGCTCTCGCGGACTGTCGAACCCGGTTTCCTCCACGAGTACGAACTCGCGCTGGACGGAGAGGAGTACCTGCTGACACACAACCAGGTCATCGAGCCTGGCCTGCACGTCTGGAGCTTCGCCTACGACGCCGCCGCGCGCCGGGTCGGCCTGATGCTCGGTGGCGAACAGCAGTGGCTCGGCGTTGGTGACAGCGCAACCGTCCAGGGCCGGGCATTGAAACTCCTGTCCGCGACCTTTGCCGCTCATTCCGGCGTCATCTTCATCGTCAACGACGTCCGGTTCCGGTTCATCATCTTCACCGGGTTCGGCCTGATGCTGCTCGGCCTGGTCCCGCCGTTGTTCCGGAGGGAAAAGCCATGACCGGCCCGCTCCCGCTCTACGTGGCGCTGGCCGCGTATGCTGCCGCCGCGGTCCTGGCCGGAGTCAGCCGCGGCCGCCACGCCGCCCGCGAATTGTCATTCGTAAGCCTGCTCGCCTCAGCCATCGGCCTGACGCTGCAACTCGGCTTCATCGTCTTCCGGACCCTTGCCACCGGGTTCCTGCCCTTTGCCTCCCGGTTCGAATCCATGGCCGTCTTCGCCTTTTCGGTGCAGGCCGTCGGCCTCATCGTCTACCTCGCAACGCGCCAGAACTCGGTCAAACTCGGCACCGACGGAGTCAGTGTCATCCTGCTGGTCGGGGCCCTGATGCCGGTCGGGTTTCATCCCGGCGGCGACCTGAACCCGATTCTCAACAGCCCGTGGTTTGCCTTCCACATTCTCGTCTCATTCGGCGGCTACGCCTGCTTCACGGTCGGCCTGGTCTGGAGCATCGCTTTCCTGCGAGACCGGCTGCTCGACTTCAACCCGTCGGTCCGGCGCCGGCTCGCCGTAGCCGGCCTGCTGCTGCTCGGGACCGGGATCATGACCGGCGCGATGTGGGCCGACTCGTCGTGGGGAACGTACTGGGGCTGGGACCCGAAGGAATCCTGGGCGCTGCTGACGTGGACACTGGTGATGGCCGGGCTGCACCTGGCCGGCGCCAGGTCCCGGCGCTGGCTTGCGGTGCTTGGCTTCGGCCTCGTCTTTGCGACAATGATGTTCACCTTCATCGGTATCAACCTGCTTAAGTGGGGTCTGCACCGATACTGATGAAACTGAGTCGAACATTGGGAGAGGAGTATCATGAAGATTATCACTGTGCTCGCGTCCTTATTGCTGGCGTACACGTTGGCGCCGGCCCACGCTGACTATACCGGCTATTCAGGAGCGCCCGGCTCAGGCGGTGCCTGCGCCGGCGCCTGTCATGGCTCGTCGAACGGGACGATAACCGTCACCGGTTTCCCAACCAACTACACCGCAGGCCAGGCCTACCTGATTACCGTCGCGCACAACGGCGGCTCGTCGATTGAGAACTTCAACGCGTCGGTGCGCGTCGGGTCCGGCACGACCAATGCGGGTACGATTGCCGCCGGAACGAACACCGCGGTGTACAACGTCGGCGGGGAAACCAACGGCGTCCACTTCTCCAGCGCCGGGAACGCTTCCGGCACGTTCACCTGGACCGCGCCCAACCCGCCGGTCGGCGCCGTGAAGCTCTACCTCGCCGGCCACCAGGGCAGTAGCGTGAACGGCAAGAACACCGAAGTGGTGCTGACCGCGCAGGGCGCAGGCATCGCCGAGGTGAACCGCGGCAAGGTCCAGAGCGCCGAGTTCCGGCTGGAACAGAGTATCGTCAACCGCCACCTTGTCATGCGCATCGACAACCCCGAGACCCCGGCCCGGGTTCGGATTATTGACCGTAATGGACGAGTCATGGCGAGGTTGACCATTGCTGCCGGCAGCAGCCAGGCTGTGGCCTGGCCCCTGCTCGACAGCCGCAATCGTCGCCTGTCGGCCGGTACCTACTACGCCGTCTTCGACGCAGCCGGCGTGCACACCCTGGCCAAGTTCACGGTCGTGGCCCGCTGAGTCACAACCGTCTGCAATTCGACGCTCCGTCCCCCGCGGCGGAGCGTCCGCCATTTGACGCAAGCCTGCTCGGCTGCTATCCTACCCTTGTTGGGACTGTCCCTTCGTGGACTGTCCCCAAAACCGGAACGTGAAAACAACCATTGAGAAGACCCTGCGCGGCCTCGGCCGCGCGTACGAGCGTCTGCTCGAAGTCAGGGGCGACCGCCGGCTGTTCCTGGTCGGCGGCACGATTCGGGACATCCTGCTTGGTCGCGAGCCCACCGACTTCGACTTCGCGGTGTCCGGGTCCGGCCTCGAGTTCGCGTCCGCCTTTGCCCGCAAGGTGCGCGGCAGCCTGGTCGTGCTCTCCGAGCCGGACGACGAGGCGCGCGTCATCTACCGCAAGCCGAACCCTGGGGACAGTCCCCGTGCGGGGACAGTCCCCGTCACCTTCGACTTCAACGGCTTCGGGAACCGCGCCATCAACACCGACATCATGCGCCGTGACTTCACGGCCAACGCCCTCGCCGTGGAAATCCTGCCGAACGGCGTCGGCGAACTACTGGACATTGTCGACGGCAAAAAGGACATTGCTGACCGTCGGCTCCGGCCGGTGAGCGCGGACTCGCTCCGGCTCGACCCGCTGCGGCTGCTCCGCGCCATCCGCATCGCGCTCGAACTCGACTTCCGTATCGACGAAGCGGTCTTCGACCTTGCCCGTGCCGTCACTCTCAAGGAAACCGCGCCGGAACGCGTCGGCTCGGAACTGCTCCGAGTAATCGAATCGCCCGGCTCCTATACTTACATCCGCAAACTCTTCGAGCTTGGGCGGCTCTCGGACATCCTGCCCGAACTCGTGCCCCTGCTCGAAGACGAAGACCTGCGCGAGCACTCGTTCCGCACCTATTTCAAGGTTGAGGAAATCATCAGCAGCGAATCCTTCTTCTCCCGCTTCGAGCCCGAATGGACCGCCTACTTTGACCAATGGGGCGCGACGGCTGACAGCTTACAGCCGACAGCTGACAGCCCGGAATCGGACGTCCCGGCGTCCGGCCAATCTGCAATCCCCCGCGGTCCGAATTCCGCCCCCGACCCCCGACCCCCGACCCCTGACCCCTCTCCTCTTCCCTACCGCCGCGGCCTCCTCAAGCTCGCCGGCTTGCTCCACGACCTCGCCAAACCCGAAACCCGGTTCATCAACACCGAAGGCGAAGTCCACTTCTACGGCCATGACAGCCTGGGCGCGCGCGCTGCCGGCCGCATCGGCCGCGACCGCCTGCGCCTCTCCCGGGCCCAGACCGGGATGCTCTCGACCCTTGTTGCCGAACACATGCGCCTCCACCTGCTCGCCACTGCCCCGGACCTGACCGACCGCGCGGTGCGCCGATTCTTCCGCGACCTCGGCGAAGAAGCGTTCGGCATCATGATTCTCTGCTTCTCCGACGGCTGGGCCACTGCCGGCCGCACCGGGCACCTCGAAGACACGATAACCCGGATGATTCAGCAGCGCCGCGCCGAGGCCGCGAAGCTCAAGGTCAAGCGCTACGTCACCGGCCACGACCTGATTGCCCTCGGCATGAAGCCCGGCCCGTCCTTCAAAGTCATCCTGCAGGAACTCGAAGAACTCCAACTCGAAGGCGTGATATCCGGCACCGAACAGGGCCTCGACTACCTCAAAGCGCACCTCCCTGCGCTGAGCGCAGGCAATTCCGAATGACCAATCCCAGCGCGGCAAACCCCAAACCCCAAACCCCAAATCCCAAATCCCGCCGGCGTCCGCAATCTGCAATCTGCAATCTGCAATCTGCAATGTCGTTCGTCTACGGCCCCGTCCCCAGCCGCCGCCTCGGCCTCTCGCTCGGCATCAACATCATCCCGGCCAAGACCTGCACCCTCGACTGCGTCTACTGCCAGTGCGGGCTCACCACCCGCAAGACGGCAACGCGCGAGTCCTTCTTCCCGGTCGCCGACATCCTCACCGCCGTCCGCAACTCGCAACCCGCAACTCGCAACTCGCCTCTCGCCTTCTTGACTTTTTCCGGCGACGGCGAGCCCACGCTCAACAAAGACATCGGCCGCATCATCCGCGGGCTCAAGCGCGAGTTCTCCATCCCGGTCGCGGTCATCACCAACTCCACGCTCATCTCCGACCCGCAGGTGCGGCGCGACATCATGCCCGCCGACTTGGTCGTCCCCTCGCTCGACGCCGCGGACCAGCGCACCTTTGCCCGGGTTGACCGCTGCCACCGCAGTATCAAGGTCGAAGACATCATTGAAGGCCTGAAGCTCTTCCGGCGCAGCTACCGGGGGAAAATGTGGCTTGAAATCATGCTGGTCAAAGGCATCAACGACTCGGTCGAACACGTCGTCGCCCTGCGCAAGGCCGTGCACCAGATTCAGCCGGACCGGGTCCAACTCAACACCGTTGTCCGCCCCCCGGCCGAGAAGTTCGCTCGTCCCATGTCCCACGACGACCTCGTACAAATCCAGTACCTCTTTGGCCCGAACACGGATATCGCAGCCCAAGGCAAATCACAAATCACAAATCACAAATCACAAATCAGAGGCAATGCGGATGAGCTTATCCTTGCGACGGTCCACGGCCGGCCGGTAACGCGGCAAGACCTCGCGGACGCGCTCGGCGTCGCGCCCCGCGCCCTGACCGCTGCCCTGCGCGGGCTGGTGCGCGCAAAGCGCATCAAGCCGGTCGACTACTCAGGCAAGACCTTCTACGAACCGGCCTGATTAGCGGCGGAGAGCGCAGGCACAAGCCCAAGCGCAAGCTGCCGCCAACTTGCCTCTCGCAGCTCGCCATCCGCCAATCATCAATCCAAAATCCAAAATCGAAAATCGGTCGTGTTTCCAGAAATAGAACTCGCCGTTGGTCTGAACGTATCTTTACCCGTGTCGTGACCGGCGTCGGCACGTACGTCCGCACCTGCGTCGGCACCTGAATCTCAGCCTGAATCTTTACCTCTTCCTCTACCTTCACCTCAAGCCGCTTGCGGCGCTGTTCCAGAAGTCTTTCCAGAAGCCGTTCGAGGTGTCTTTCGGCTCGTTTTTCGACTTCAAGTAACCGCAGTTGAAGGGTTTGGTGTACCGCGCGGCAGTTGGGCAGATCCTACCCCGGGGGCAGTCTGTGGGCTGCCCACTCCACGGGAGAATTGTGGTTCCGGCCGTGCCTGACCACCACATGTAGACGACAAGCGATTGCCGAGAGGACTAGTGGTCTCGTGCTCAAGTGCTCTAGTGGATGAGCGGAACAGCAGTCAACTCAACCGCGCCGCGCGTCAGGAATGGCTTGCCGTGTCGCTGGGGATTCGCGGTTCACGACAATGAACCGCGCGACATGGTTGTTGACCGGTTCACATAGCAAGACGGCCGCGCGAGACCGGGGAACGGAAAACGGAAGCCCGCGCGGCCAGTTTGCAATCTGGAATCTTGAATCTGGAATGGTCCGGCTGGACACTCGCGGCCCTCGGCCGCGGCTAACCCCCAACTGCTCTCTGCTGACTCGCCGCCTTCGGCAGCGTCGCGTCGGGAATCGCTCATCGTATCGCCGGGGCGTGACTGCCGGTGACCCGAGCGTCGAAGCGCCGTGGCCGGTTACAGGCCTCGGGTTCTTACAGGAGCGAAACGAAGGCCTCGACCGTCAGGCCCGACTGTCGGATGATTGCCCGCAACGTGCCGCGGTCGAGTTCCTTGTGGTCGGGCACGACCAACTGCGCGAAAGGCGCGTTTCGTCGGAGGACGATGTGGCTGCCTTCCTGCCGCCTGAAAAAGAAACCGGCCCTCTCGAGCGCGCGAACGCACTCGCGACCGGAGACGCGCGGCAGCTTGCTCACACAGCGACGAGCAGAGCCTCGAAACGGTCGGGAGGGACGGCCAGATGGTCCTCTTCGAGCGCGGCGACGTAGCCACGAATGGCCTCCTTCATGTTCGCCACCGCCTCCTCCCGCGTCTTGCCCTGCGAGATGCAGCCCGGCAGACTCGGGCACTCCGAAACCCAGTAGCCGTCTTCACCCGGGTAAACGACAATTTGCCTCATGCTTGATTATACTCCAGCCTGCCGTCCGCCGCAAGCCGTCACGACCGCCACTATGAGCTGCAGACTGGTCACTGGAAACTCGCGCGCAGCGCGTGTGGCTTCGGTAGACTACCGGTCGAACAGCGAAGCGGATAGCTGGGGCAATTGCAGGGGTAGCTACAGGTCGAACTACTTGCCCGACAGCCGGGCCAGCTACCGGTGGAACTCCTGCCCCGGCAACCGGTCGAGCAACCCGTCCAGCAGTTCCTCAGGCAATCGGCCGAACCGCGGCACGGGTTGCCCGTGGAACTGCCGGCCCTGCTATCGGTCA
>CAIVTL010000456.1 GCA_903908785.1 Caldifarciminota bacterium
CTGGATCGAGGCGATGACCGTGTTCAGTGCCTCACGCTGGCGCGTGAGTTCGGCAACCAGTTCCTGGGTGTGAAATGCCATCTCATTGAAGCTGTCGCCGAGTTCGCGCAGCCGTTCCTGTCGGGCCGGCAGCACCCGCGCGTCAAAGTCGCCCGCACTGATTCTCCGGAATGCGGCAGTGAGGCTTCTGACCGGTTGGGTCAGGACGTGCGCGGTCAGGAACGAGATTGCGCCGGACACGACCAGGAGCAGGCCGGCAGCGAGCAGGACCAGCCCGACCAGCCGGGGCCGGGCTTCGGGCATGGCATTGCCGGCCACAGCCAGCGCCACAACCGTGAACACGGCGATGACCGCAACGTAGCCGAGGAGCATGCGGACGAGGACGTGGCGTCTCACTCGCTGAGTTTGTACCCGACGCCGCGCACGTTCTCGACGAGCCGGCCGGCCCTTCCCAGTTTCTTTCGCAGGTTGGTAACGTGAACGTCGACCGTCCGGTCGAGCACGGACTTCTCTTCGCCCCAGAGCCGGCTCAGAATCTCGTCGCGGCTGAAGACCCAGCCTCGGCGTTCCGCCAGAATCCCGAGGAGCTTGAACTCGGTGGTGGTCACGTCGACCTTCCGGCCGTTGACCGTAACCTCGTAGCGGTTCAGGTCCATGACAACGCCTCCGGCAAGCTCGACGGTCGAAGGCACCGTTTTCGCGTCCTGCCGCCGGAGAACGGCTTTGACCCGGGCGACCAGTTCCTTGGGTGAAAATGGTTTGGTGACGTAGTCATCGGCCCCGAGTTCCAGCCCGACGACCTTGTCACTTTCCTCGCCCCGGGCGGTGAGCATCACGACCGGGATGTGCGCGGTCCGGCTGTCTTTCTTCAGGTCCTTGCAGACGTCGAGTCCGTCGGCGTCGGGCAGCATCAGGTCGAGGATGACCAGGTCGGGCAGACTCGAGGCGAGCGACTTCTGGAAACTGCCGGCATCAGGAAAGGCCCGGACCGAGAACCCGGCTTTGCTCAGGTGGAGCGAGACGAGCTCGAGTATGTCGGGTTCGTCGTCAACGACTGCTATCAGCCGGCTCAAGGGATAGGGGTCGGGTGACGGGGGTCGGGTGACGGGGGCAGGCCCTTGCCGTGCTTGATGGACTGGCCGGTGGCGATGTAGATGACGTCCTCGGCGATGTTGGTCGCAAGGTCGGCAATGCGCTCGAGATTGAGCGATATCATCATCAGTTTGAGGGCGCGTTCAATTGTCTTCGGGTCCTCGGCCATGTAGTTCGAGAGCTCTTCCTTGATCTTGCGGTTGAGGTCGTCCACGACCGTGTCGCGGCCACAGACCGCGCGGGCGAGCTCGGGGTCATTGCGGGTGAATGCGTCCAGGCTGTCTTTGAGCATACCGATAGCGTGGTCGGCCATCTTCGGGATGTCAGTCAGCGGTTTGACTGCCGGGCGGGCGATGAGGAATTGGGCGGCTTCGGAGATATTGACCGCGTGGTCGCCCAGCCGTTCGAGGTCGTTGGTGACCTTGATAATCATCGTAATCGTCCGCAGATTCGATGCCTCGGGCTGGTAGAGCGCCATCAGGTTGATAGCCGCGTCCTCGTTTTCGATTTCCAGCCGGTTGACGCGGTCCTCGTCCGGGCCGATGACCTGCTCGGCCAGGGCCGGGTCCTTGCTGACGAGCGACTTGATGCTGTTGGTGGTCATTTCCTCCACGATGCCGGCCATCGTGAAAAGCTGCTGTTTCAGTTCGGCAATCTTACCTTCAAGTGCGGTCACGCGTTACTCCTCATACGTCCTATTATGACGCAATCCTTGACAGATTCAAGAGAAACGGAAGTCCCGGAAACCGACATGGACACGAAACGGACAGTATGAACCACCGATGAACACGGATAACCGGGCAGATGTCTCCGAGAA
>CAIVTL010000457.1 GCA_903908785.1 Caldifarciminota bacterium
CGCCATCCGGTTGCCGAGCGTAATCGTCCCGGTCTTGTCGAGCAGGACCACGTCCACGTCCCCAGCCGCCTCGATTGCGCGTCCGCTCAGGGCGATGATGTTGTGCTGGAGCAAGCGGTCAGTGCCGGCGATGCCGATTGCGGGCAACAAGCCGCCGATAGTCGTCGGCATCAGGCAAACCAGCAACGAGATGAGAATCGGGACCGTGGTGCTGACTCCCATGTACCCGGCAAACGCGGGTAGGGTGACGACTACCACGACGAACAGGACAGTGAGGCCGATGAGTAGGATTTCGAGCGCGATTTCGTTCGGGGTCTTGTGGCGGCGGGCGCTTTCGACCATCTTTATCATATTGTCGAGGAAAGTCTCGCCGGGGTTGGCGGTGATTCTCACCTTGATGGTACCGGACAGGACCCGGGACCCGCCGGTGACGCCGCTGCGGTCCCCGCCCGCCTCGCGAATGACCGGGGCCGACTCGCCGGTAATCGCCGATTCGTCAACGAGCGACGTGCCTTCGATGACCTCGCCGTCCCCGGAAATCACCTCGCCGTCCTTGAGCAGAATCACGTCGTCCTTGCGCAGCTTCGTCGCCGGGACTGGTTCAGTGCTGCCGTCTTCACGCAGGACATGGGCCACGAGGTCGTGCCGGGACTTGCGCAGAGACTCGGCCCGGGCCGTGCCCTGCGCCTCGGCCAGGGCTTCGGCGAAATTGGCGAAGATGACGGTGAACCAGAGCCACACGCTGACTTGCAGCACAAAGCCGACCCCGATGCCCCGGGCCGCGTCGATGCCGATGTAGGCAGTGGTGACAATCGCCCCGAGCTCGACCGCGAGCATCACCGGGTTGCGCCAGAGCGAGACCGGGTTCAGCTTGCGCAGGGACTGAACCAGCGCGCGGAGCAGGAGCCGGGGTTCGATCAGCGTTGCGGTTCGGCGTTCCATGTTCTTCTTTGGTTACAGCGGGCCGGTCCCGGTCAGCACCAGGTGTTCAAGCACGGGCCCGAGCGCGAACACCGGGAAGTACGTCAACGCGCCGACGACGATGATGACCGATACGAGCATGACGACGAAGAGTACGCCGGTCGTCGGAAACGTCGCGATGCTCACCGGCACCCGCTTCTTGCGGGCAAGAGCGCCGGCAATGGCCAGGCCGGGCAGGATGGTCGCGAACCGGCCGACCAACATCACGACTCCGAGGGTCAGATTGTAGAACGGTGTGTCGGCGTTGAGGCCGGCAAGCGCCGAACCGTTGTTGCCCCCGGCGGAGAGGTACGCGTACAGTATTTCGGACAGGCCGTGGGCCGACGGGTTGGCAAGGCTGGCCCGGGCAGAGGGCACGATGACCGCAAGCGCCGCTCCGATGAGCAGGACCACGGGCGGCAGGAGCACGCCGATGACTGCCATCACCATCTCGAACGGCCCGAGTTTCTTGCCGAGGAACTCGGGCGTGCGGCCAATCATCAGTCCGGCGATGAACATCGTGAGGATGACGTAGAAGAGCATCGTCATCAGGCCGACGCCGACCCCGCCGAAGATGGCCTCGCCGATACCCATGTTGAACATGTACACGAGGCCGGTCAGGGGCGACGCGGCGTCATGCATGCTGTTGACCGAGCCGTTGGAAGTGCAGGTAGTAGACTGGCCCCAGAGCACGGAGTTGACAAGGCCGAACCGGGTTTCCTTGCCGGCGAAGTTGGAGCCATGTTCGACCCCGAGGTGCCGCAGGGCCGGGTTGCCCGCCATTTCGGAGGCGAGCGCCATGCCCAGCCCGACCAGGAATAGAACCGCCATCGCGTAGAAGAGTGCGCGGCCCTGTTTCGGATTCCCGAGCATCTGTCCGAGCGTAAAGACCATGGCTACGGGTATCAGCATGATTGCCAGCAACTCAAGGAAGTTCGAGAGCCAGTTCGGGTTCTCGAACGGGTGCGCGGAATTGGCGTTGAAGAACCCGCCGCCGTTGGAGCCGAGTTGTTTGATGGCAATCTGCGAGGCGGCCGGGCCGACCGCGATGGTCTGGTTTGCGCCCTCAAGGGTCCGGACTGTCGTAGAGGGCTTCAGGGTTTGAACTACGCCCTGGGACGCCAGCAGCAGGGCAAAGGCGAACGAGAGGGGCAGGAGGACATAGATGATGCTGCGCGTCATGTCCGTCCAGAAGCTGCCGATGGTCCCGGTTTCCTTGCGGGCGAACCCGCGCGTCATGGCCAGCAGCGCGGCGATGCCCACACCCGCGGACACGAAGTTCTGGACCGCAAGGCCGAGCATCTGTGTCAGGTAGCTCATGGTGTACTCGCCGCCGTAGGATTGCCAGTTGGTGTTGGTGACGAAGGAGAT
This sequence comes from Caldifarciminota bacterium, assembly GCA_903908785.1. GTDB lineage: Bacteria > Hydrothermota > Tepidihabitantia > Tepidihabitantales > Tepidihabitantaceae > UBA2258. Next base: position 2,332 of record CAIVTL010000457.1, read on the forward strand.
GGCGGTATTGACGGCGGTGTGCCAGCGGACGGCGGGTAGACCCAGCGGATTCAAAGGCAGGAGTCGCTGCAGTGCCTGCAGCAGGAACAACAGGACCAGGCCGGCGAGGGGTGAAGACAACAACTGAAGAGCCGTACTCGCGCGCCTGCATCTCCCGGTTCTCGTCCACTCCGCAGAGACGGTAGACGAGTCTCTCCATCGGGCGCAGGACCCGGGTCAGGAAGACCCGCTCGCCGGTGAACACGCGGGCCATGTACCGGCCGAGCGGCACTGCCAGGACAAGCAGAACCGACAGCCAGACGGCAATATACGGCGCCTGCCACATTGCAGCGGTCTCGGTCTACAGCGTGAGCTTGCTCAGGTCGGCGTACCGGCCGATGACGGTGATTACCGAGTCGGGTTGGAACTGGTAATCGGGCGGGGGCAGGATGCGCATCTGGTTGGAGAGGACGTCCTTCACGGCAATCACGAGGATGCCGTGCTTGGAGGGCAGGTGGAGTTGTTTGAGGGTCTTGCCGATGAATGAGTCGGGCGTGGCTACGTCGATGATGCTGTATTCGGGCGAGAGAGCGATGTAGTCGAGGACCGCGGTGGCGGCGCTGAGCTTTTCCGCAACCATGATAGCGGCGTCGCGTTCCGGGTAGATGACCTCGGACGCGCCGATAGATTCGAGAATCCGACCGTGGTCCTCTCCGGCGGCTTTGGCGATTACGCGTTTGATTCCGAGTCCCTTGAGGTGGAGCACGGAGAGCAGGCTGGCCTCGATGGAGTCGCCGAGGCTGACTATGACCGCGTCCACCGAGGTGGATACGAGGTCGTCAAGCACGGTCTTGTCCCGGGCATCGCCGACTACGGCCTGGGTGACGCGGTCTTTGATGGACTCAATCCGCGCCTCGTCCGAGTCAATCGCGAGGACCTCGTGGCCGATTTGTGCCAGCCGCGTCGCGACGCTGAATCCGAAATTGCCGAGCCCGATAACCACGAATTGCTTCATTCTCTACCTCCAGAGTTAGCCAACGTAAACTTCATCTTCGGCGTAGTGGTGGGGTGGTGACTCGCGCTTGCCGATGAGCGAGAAGCCGATTGCCAGAGGCCCGAGCCGGCCGTAGAACATCGTGGCCGACAGCAGGGCTCGGCTGAGTGTCGAGAGCTTGGTGGTGATGCCGGTTGAGAGCCCGACGTTGCCGAATGCCGAGATGACTTCCAGGGCAATCTGCTCGAACCGCATCGGCTCGATGGCAAGCATGATGCCGACGACGACCGTGACCCAAAGGATTGCCGCCAGAGTGAGGCTGAACGCGCTGTGGAGAATGCGGGGCGGGAGGCGGCGGCGGAACATGGTGATGTTTTCCCGGCCGCGCAAGAGCGCCCACAGTCCGGCCATCATGATGCCGAACGTGGTGGTTTTGATGCCGCCGCCGGTGGAGTTCGGCGAAGCGCCGATGAACATCAGGACCATCAGCATGAACAGGGCGGGCAGGCCGTAGGCGCCGATGTCAACCGAGTTGAACCCGGTCGTGGTTTCGGCGCTGATGGACTGGAACGTCGCGGTCAGGATTCGTTCGCCGACCCCCGGTCCGGGCCGGTGCCACTCGGTGATAAGGATGACGAGCGAGCCCAGGAGCACGATTGCACCGGTGACTGTGAGCGCGAGCTTGGAATGGGTGGTCAGAACGCGTGGATAGACGCCCCGGACGATTCGCTTGCTCACTCGGGCAATGTCGTAGAGCACGAAGAAACCGATGCCGCCCGCGAGTTCGACGATGTTGAGTACGAGGTTGGGAAACAGCGCGCCGTGGTAGCGGACCATGTTGTCGGTCCACACGGACATGCCGGCAGTGCAGAACGCATTTATGGAATGATAGATAGCCGGATAAATGGACGCGGCCAGCCCCATGGTGGGAAGCGAGTGGAGCACCAGCAGGAGCGCGCCCAGCGATTCAATGACGAGGGTCGAGACGAGGATGACCCGGGTGAACTTCACCATGTCGAGCCAGGTGGGCCGGGCCATTGACTCGCGCAGGACCATGCGGGTGCCGATGGTGAGTTTGCCGCCGAGCAGGCCGATGACTATCAGCGGCAGGAAACACATGTAGCCGATGCCGCCAATCTGGACTACGACGAGCATGACGAGCTGGCCGAAGAGCGTGTAGTCCTTGCCGATGTCGGCCACCACCAGCCCGGTGGTGGAGATGGCGGACGATGTCATGAACACGCAGTCGATGAAGGGCTGGAACACGTGCTTCGTCGAACTGAAAGGCATGGCCAGGAGGACCGCGCTGACCAGGACAATCAGGGCGAATCCAGTGACCAGTATCTGGATTGGCGTGGCGGCTTTCAGTATCTTGGGCATGGTTGTGGGCCTGGGGCCTCAGGGCCGGGCACGGCGACGTACCAGCGCTGGCCGGCCGGAAGAGGAGGGCCGGGGATGACGCACCAAGTCCAATAGAGAGCAATAGTGAACCCGTAGCCTTCGCATGTTGTTGTGGGGGTCTATTTCTTGGCGGACATGGTAATTGGCGGTAATTATCGGCCGGGCCGGCTGGATGTCAAGTTAGTGACAGTCGAAAGAAAAGCTCGAATGACGAAGCACAAATGACGATTGAAGTCCGAATTGCGATTGGCTCTGAGAACGCGCAGGGCCCGACGTTCGGATTCCTCGATTATTCGGACTTCGGGCTTGATTCGGGTTTCGAGCTTCGGAATTCGGACTTGCTCCCTCGGGTCAAAGGACGATGGCGAGGCCGACGGCGGCGGCGAGGCCGAGGCAGCCGCCGAACCAGAATGGGGCGGACGGGCCGAGCAGGCTCCAGAGAGCGCCGGCAAGCAGGGACGCGGGCAGCAGCCCGATGCCGGTCAGGGTTGAATGGAGGCCGACGAATGTCCCGCACTGTTCCGGCGGCGCGACGTCGGCGACCAGGGCCTTCTCCAGCCCTTCGTTCAGGGCCGAGTAGACGCCGTAGAGCGCGAAGAGGAGCCAGACCAACGCGGGCTTGTGCGTCAGGGCAAACCCGATGTAGACCAAACCGTACAAGGCGTAGCCGGCCACGAGCAGGTGCTTGCGGCCGATGCGGTCGGACAGGTGGCCGAACGGGTAGGAGAGAATGCTATAGACCGTGTTGTACAGCAGGTAGGCGGCGAGCACTGCCAGTATCGACATGCCGACGTTCTTTGCCCGGAGCAGCAGGAACTGGTTGGATGAGTTGCCCAGCGCGAAGAGCGTGATGACGAACAGGAACCACTTGAGTTTCGCGGGCAGGGCCTTCCATGAGAGGCGCGGCAGTTCCCGCACCTTGCCGTCTCTCTTGCGTTCGCGGATGAACAGGAGTGCGGCGACCCCGAGTACGGCCGGGATGAGTGAGAAAAGGAAGATGCGCTGGTAGTCGTGGGGTACGATACTGCGGCCGAGGCGACTGACCAGCCACATGGCGATGGCGACCCCGGCAGCCGCGCCGAGACTGTCCATAGCTCGGTGCAGGCCGAACGCCTTGCCGCGCCTGCCCTCGGGTACGGAGTCGGCAATCAAGGCGTCGCGCGGGGCAGTCCGGATGCCCTTGCCCAGCCGATCAACCATGCGGCCGGCAAAGACCAGTCCCCAGCCCTGCGAGACGTAGAGCAGCACCTTGCCGATGGTTGAGCCCGCATACCCGACAATCGCAACCGGCTTGCGCCGTCGGAGCTTGTCAGAGAAGCGCCCTGAGAAGACCTTGAGCAGGGATGCCGTGGATTCGGCGAAGCCTTCGATGACGCCAAGGATTGCAGGTGGAGCGCCCAGCGCGGCCAGGTAGAGCGGGATGAGCGGATAGACCATCTCCGACGAGATGTCGGTCAACATGCTCGCGATGCCGGTGATGATGACGTTGAACATCAGTGCAGGAGTCTAGAGTTGCCGACCCCGAAGTCAAGTCACCGTGCGGGCGCGAATCCGGGATTGAACCGCCAAGGACGCCATGAACGCCAAGTCCCGGACAGGACAACTGTCGGCGATGCGAAGTGTCACCCTGCGAGAAGCGAAGGGTCTTCGGGCCGACGATTCTTCGCTGGGCTCAGAATGACAAGGGAGAACAAGCGGGCGGGTTCCGCTACTGGTGACTGGCGACTGGACACTGGTAACTCGCGGCGACGCGAGCAGGGTTGACGGGCGCGGGGCAGGAGGTATCATAAGGAGAATGTCAAAGGAGAAAGTCAGAATGACGAAGTACGGACAGAGTTGGACACAACGGCCGCGTGCCGTTTTGTGTCTTGGTGTCTTGGTGGTGAGTCTCTGCCTTCTTTCCGCCTGCGCGTCGAAGCTGCCGAAGCTGCGGGAGCAGTTGAACGACCCGGACCCGGACGTGAAGATTGCCGCAATCCAGGCCCTCGCGGAGGCGAAGGACACGGTTTCGGTGCTGCCGATTGTCGGACTGCTTGAGGACTCCGTGCCGGACGTGCGGAAGGAGGCGGCGAAGGGCCTCGGCAAGATGCGTGACGCCCGGGCCTGCCAGCCTCTTGCCGACTTCTATAACCGTGAACAAATCGAGGACGTGCAGGACGCGGGCATCCGGGCGCTGGTCCACCTGAGCACTTACTCCATACAGCCGCTCATCGGGCTCTTGCGCTCTATCCGGCCGGGGGTGCGCGCGGGCGCGGCCCGGGGGCTGGGTTCGCTGGGGGCCCGCGATGCGGTTGACCCGCTCATCTGGTTGCTGCGTGACCGGGACGCGGACGTCAGGATGGCGGCGGTGATGGCCCTGCGCCAGATTGGCGACGGGCGTGGACTTGATGCCATCGCCACGATGGTGCAGGATACGAACCCGGACGTCGAGCGGTCGGCCGAGAAGGCGTTGAGCGGCCAGGGCTACCAGGAGCAGTTGAACAAGGCCAAGCGGTGGGCCCGGCGCGTGCCGTACCCGTGAGCACGTCCGCACGCCGGCCGGCCTGATAAGATGCGTCGCCTCGCCGATATTGTCGCCGGCACCGTACTCTTTGTCCTCGCGGTTCCGTGCCTGCTGCTGGCCGGCTGGGGATTGGTGTTCAACGCGCCGACGGTGTCCATAGTCGCGTTTACCGCGGGATGGATTCTCCTTCCCCTTTTCAACCGCTTCAAGGCAATCCAGGTGCTCAAGTTTGGGGTGTCGTTCGTCTTGATTCCGGCAACGCTGGCGCTGTCGCCATTGATGATTGGCGAAGTGGACCGGCAGGTCGAGGCGCTAGGCCGGAAGAACCGGCATGACCTGTCCGCGTTCGACCTGCGCGACCGGGTTGGCATTTACGGTCTGAACATCGTGATGGGCGCGGTCGGATACCCGCTCTATCCCGAGGCGTCGAAAGAGACGCTGCTGATGATGCTCGAACCCGGGCCGTTTGCCCGGCGGGTATTCCACTCGGAATTCGGCCTCGGTTCGCGCAAGGTGAAGGAGCGGCTCGGCGAGTTCGCGGCCGGCCTTGAGACCGACGACAGTTCGTCCACACGCAGCTATGGGCCGGTACGAATCGAGTGGAGCAAGTCGGACTACCGGTTGACCGAGCCCGAGGCACGCTACGCGCTGGCCCTGAATCAGACCTCGCTCACGGCGAAGGCCGAGCGTCGCGGCGAGCGCTGGCTGATTGATGTCCGGCACGAGATGGAAGTCAAATACCCGGACAGCATTCTGGTCACGCTCATCAGCCGACCCCGGCTGCGTGTCGAAGAGGGGCTGTTCGGGGTTCTACAGAACTGCGGCTGGCTCCATCCCTACACCGCCGAATGGCGGTTCCTCATCTTCAGCGACGACAAACGGCTGAAGTAGCGCAACCGCCCGCTCTGGATGCGAACGGGGCAGGCCTGCGCTCGCCCCGTCTGCGTTGTAGTGGAGATTACCTTACCAGCAGCATCCGTTTCTGCGCCATCTTGCCGTTGGCCTTCAGCACGTAGAAGTAGGTTCCGGCCGGCACGCTTCGCCCCCGGGCA